>NZ_JBFDAH010000080.1:0-2628 GCF_040719265.1 Aliikangiella maris
TCCTTAGCGACCTGCTTTAATGTTGCCGCAGTTTGCGCATCAATAGAGCCATTATAAGCCAGCAGTGTTGGGTCTTGTTTTAACAAGAATCCGTAGAACATGGCAGCAGATAAAAAGGCCCCGGCTTCACTTTGATGTGTTCCATCCGAGAACATTTGAATGGCAGGATAGTCAGTCACCACCTTGGCAAATGCAATCCCGACAGGATTCAAGGTTTGTTGCTTTGAGTTAGCCAACGCCTGATAATTCTCTCTGACTTTAGGCGCTTCTACACTGTAAGCATCACGGTGATGCCAAGTCATGTAAAACACCGGAGTTTTATTAGCGGCAATCACTCGGTCACTCATCAAGCCGCCATAAGTCATTAACTTGTCTGTCTCATAGATAGGCTCATAACTACCGCCTTGCAGTACCACTGTGTCATAGTCACCCGTATTGATTTTAGTGGTTGTCGCTTCACGGAAGTAATGGTTCTCAAAAGTATTGCCACCATAAATCTCGGTATCAATACTCAAGGCAATGCCTTTTTCAGTGGCCATTTGTTTTAACGTCCCGGGGATATCAAAGTGACCGGTCAAGCTGTTACCCACAAACAAAACGCGTTGTGCGGTCGTGTCTAATGACTTATTAATCAAACCGGTTTCGGTTGGCACAGGAGCTTCATCGGCAGGTGCCTGACTGGTAATGGCCCCTTGTGGTAAAAACACTTGATACACATCGATATCGGTTGGTAAATCAACACCCCAGTTAGAGTTAAAGGCTACCCGAGTAAAGTCACGGTTAACGGTTGCATGTGGCTCGGTCCAGTAACCATTAGGAACTGAGTGATGGAAAGCAATGTTTAAGATAGTTGGGTTGGCTTTTAATTCCAGCGCAAACACCTTGTCATGCATCCACACACGACTGCCGTCATTGGTAGCGGTATCGCCATAGGTTGACACTAATACCCAACCTGGTTTGTTATAAGCTTTACCTGAGAAGTGAAAAGCGGTTGCACTACCGTTAACATAAGAGTTGAACAAGTCAGTGCGTGTACCGGTTTGAATTTCTACCATAAACACCGGTCCACCATTTGACTGATAGTCAACTGCGACATAAGCATCATTCCCGTTGGGCAATAAAGCTAGGTCAGAATGCTCTGATTTGGTGTGCAGTTTTACCTGCTGAGTAAAGTCACGTGAGAAAGCGGTGGTGCCATAGCTGTTGCCATCCCATGAAGCCACAATGTAATCGCCAGAAGGGCTCATGGAAGTATGGTCAGGGCGGCCAACATTATGGGCAGCAAAATCCCAAGTACCCACGATTTGGTCAGTCCATTTATCCCACACCATTAAACCTAATGGATAGAAATCACTGGTTTCAACCTGCATCCCCCAGTAGCGACCATCGGCTGAGTTAGTGCCTTCAGCTTTCGTCCAGGCTCTGGCGGCATTTGACCAAGGCAGGCGACCGGTAAAGTCAGCAATCACTCGGCTGGTATTGCTTAGTACATCTAATTCAAAGACTTTCATACCGCCGTAAGTGGGCATGTAGTGCAGTTTATTGGGGTCATTGCTGTCCCAGCGCACTTCGGCATCTGAAGCAGGGCCATTTAGCTGTTTTAAATATTCCCCACTATCCGCATCATAAACATGCCAGTAACCATTGTAAGCCAGTACCAGGAACATGCTGCTATCGGCATTAAAGGCTTGTTTACGAGAATATTCAACCCGGGCAAAACCTTTCGGTGCTTCAACCTTATGGTCTGTCATGCGTTTGATACAAGTGTTGTAAACTGGGTCAATATACTCGGCACCTTTGGCTAATGAAGTACTGGCGGGGATAGCGGATGCATCATGACCGGCAGTCAGCGCAAAGCCAGTGTTGTAGGCATTATGACAGGCAGTTGATGAAGTGTTGTCTGCTGCAATAGTAGTAAACTGCCAGTTAAACAGGCTGGTATCGGCGGTATTGTCATTCACATTGACACTAACCAGTGAGCCATTGGCCAAGGGTTGGTCTGGAATAAACAGGATTTGATTACCCATCAATTGTGACTGACCAGTAATCGCCTGATTTGACTGAGTGACTGCCAGTGTCAGGTTAGCGGTATCGATGATTTGGTTAAAATCGACTTCAATCATGCTGTTAACATCCACATCGGTGGCTGAGGGCAGTGGCGAAACCTGAGTGACAGACAAGGCGCTTTGGCTTTCTGTTGAGAAGAAAATCAGTGCGGGCTCTAAGGCTCTTTCAGACAATGAGCCAGTCACACTGAGGGTGTATTGCGTGTTGCCACTCAGTTGGTTGTGGGGGTAGAAGTAAACGGTATCGCCTGTCACCTGGTGAGTACCGGAAACCACTTCAGTGCCTGCGATTAAGGTGACATCAATCAGTAGTCCATCGGCTTCAATGGCTTCGGAGTAGCTGACACTTAATTGGGTGTTGGTTAGTACCTCGGTTGCGTTGCTGGCTGGTGTTGAGCTGGTCACCAGAATTTCGGCATCGGTTTCAACGGTCACGGTAAACGTTAAGCCATCGACTTTACAACCAGAAATCACCATCGATGACAGGATAAAAACAATCGGAATAAAGAATTTCCATCGAGTAAAAGTTAAGTTAAACATCATGCACCTTCTTATCAATCAA
>NZ_JBFDAH010000081.1:0-2505 GCF_040719265.1 Aliikangiella maris
TTAGCTTCAATACAATCACACATCCAAATATGAGGTGAAAATGAAAATCAAGGAAAGCTCACTCCCAGCTGATGTGTTGGGAAAAATAAAGAATCCAGATCCAATTGAGGGCGAGGATATTCTCATTGAGAGTGAAAGTGGCGAATTAATAGGTGTAATAATTCAGCCAAAAGCATACGAGTTTTTTCTAAAAAAAATTGAAGAAAAAGAGGATGAAATTGATAGTGCACTGGATGAAAAGTATGATTCAGGCGCCAAAAGCTTAGATGATCTAATGGGAGAGGATTGAAATGAGCGATCAAAAGCCACGCCAGGAAACAGAAGAAGAGAAAGATCGCCGGCTTAATCAAGACGCGACAATGGAAAAGCTAAAAACACCTAAGCATGAAATCAAGAAACTTAAAACATTGGAAGAGCTTCTTAAGGAGAAGCCGTAATGTATACGGTACGCTTCTCAAAAAAAGCAGAAAAGGCTCTAAAGAAAATAGACCATGTTATGAGACGACGAGTCTTACAGAAAATGGAAAACCTAACTACCAATCCTCGTAGCGGGCCAAATATCAAAACCATGCAGGGCTTTCATAATCGTTTCCGGTACAGAATCGGTGATTTTCGTGTTGTGTATGAGGTTATCGATTCAGAGCTTGTAGTGTGGGTGTTAGAGGCAGATTGGCGCGGAAATATTTACTAAAAGCTAACAAGTTTGTTAACAGGACATTTTTTGCTACGCTCCGTTTTGCAGTGGCTTCGCCACTTTACCGCAAAACTCCACTACACAAAAAACGCCCGTTACAAAGGCGTTAACTTTTATAAGAGGATTAAGTTTAAGTGAAGAAATACATAGTTTTAATATTAACGATATTACTATCTGGAAAGTTATTAGCAGCTGGGCAATGGATTGGCCCCGCGAAGATTACCAAAGTTTGGACTCAACACTCAGGAAATAACGATACATTTTCAATTCAACTAGATACTCCTGTAGTTAATCCCGATAATTGCCAATACAACGGTTGGTACAGGATTACCGCGGCAGATAGCGGTTACAAAACGGCTGTAAGTGTTTTACTGTCTGCCTACGCTACAGGCAAAGAGGTGAGGATTTTTCTTTCAGGTTGCGTTGCGCACCCATACTTCTCGAATATTGAGATGTAAATCGTTAACAATAAAAGTCTGCAGAAAAAATAACCGCTTCTGCGCTTAATTTTCTGCAGCTTAGAGCGTTAGGCAATGCAAGTCTGTACTTAGCGATTAAGGAAAAAGTAGATACATGAATGAATTTTTAATGGGTGTACTCGCTAGCGTCGTAGCTACAGCATTAATCGCTATCACCGCCAAATGGGTTTGGCCCACGTTTAAAGATCGATGCCTGTACAACGGTATTCGTGTGGTGGGGGCATGGGAGATTACCGAAGTGCGCAACGGGAAGAACGTGAAAGTAGGAAAAATCGAGCTGACCCAGCAAGGCCGTATTGTAAAAGGTACGAGCACCCGAACGAAGACCCGAGACGGTAAAAAGTCCGAGAGGAAGTTTCACTATCATGGTTTTATTAACGGTCATCAGGTAACCCTGATTTTCGAGGATGCAAAGGGGGTTGGTTTTGATACTGGGACTTATGTTTTCACGGTTCAGAACGACAGTAACACAATGATAGGTATGGCAACTTTCCATGGAAAGACAGAGAATAAAATAGTCTCAGAGCCAAGAACTCTACTCAAGGTAGTATCTTAAATGCCTAACAATGTGGTGCAGTGGAGCCAGTTACGCTTCGCATTTTTTATTGTATCACTCCGCTTTTTTACCATAAAAAGTGCTCCACTACACTGCCCCACTGACCACGGCGTTGGTATGACTCCCTTTGTCAATTAAAACGTACAAATCCCCACCCTATTTTTTCAAAGTGCCGCTATCTAAAAGTTGGATGAATTCAATCACAGATTAAAGCCAGTAACTTTCGACGGTTCTCATGCTGGTATCCGTAGATTTTATCGCCAAGCGATTAACCTACCTTACTTATTTCGTCGTGGTGCCTGTCTTCAGTCTATGCTCGTGGGTCTAATTAATTTTCATCATCAGCCATCCTAACGCCCTCGGAGATTACACCACCTACCGTGGTTTAATCTGCAATTGAATCCAAAACTTTTAATCATGCTGGTACACGAGCGAGCCGTTGTTTGAGATTAACCGGAGAGATAACAACTTCTCGTGTAATGGCCCAAATGTACGCAATCATTTCTCGAGCAATGGCGGTAATCACCACGTTGTAATGTTTACCTCGTTTCATCAATCGTTGATAACGTTTACACAATCGTAGCTGTGCTTTCCAGGCAATATCGATAATGGTTTTGCTCAGGCCTCTTAAAAAAGTGTCTGGTTTTACTTGACCATTACACTTTATAGACAAAATGCAAAGTCGCTTTAGGGTATTTTGATTGCATCTGATTAACGAATTTTACAATCGCTGGTTTAGTCGTTTTGATACGTCCAAAGTGTTCGATAGCCGATTT
>NZ_JBFDAH010000082.1:0-2485 GCF_040719265.1 Aliikangiella maris
CTCATGCTTTTTATTATGCCATTAACTGAATCTTTTAAATGTGATCGATTTTCGCCAATTAAATTGATCTTTTTCTGATTTTCTTGTGATCGATTGCTTACATAATGCCCCGCTTTTTGAGCAATTACTACCACTACCAACCCCCTGACTGGTGCGTTAACTTAATTAGAATTTAAAACACCACAATCTAAATTTTGTACATTTTTTTTGTTTTGTAACACAAATGCCCAATTTTTATTTGGCTGGCTAAATCCTGATACAATATACCTATTATTTCCTAAATGAATAAAACCAGCAGGTTTTCCTGGTAGGCGAATTACTTTATCCAAGAAAACCCCTTTTTCGCTTACTCCTAAAAAAAGAAGCTCTCCAATCCCTTCATGTACCAAGTCTTTATGAGACAAAATAATTGCGCTTTTATCGTTAACCACAACTCTTCCCCCAGTAGTTAAANAGAAGCTCTCCAATCCCTTCATGTACCAAGTCTTTATGAGACAAAATAATTGCGCTTTTATCGTTAACCACAACTCTTCCCCCAGTAGTTAAAGAATAAACTTGATGAACAGTATCATTTTTTCTATAGAAAACACCTTCACTCGGCTCATCTTTAATACCACCTTGATAAGAGCCAGTCCATAAAATACCGCCATCAATATCGGCAATACTATCAACACCTATATAACCATAAGGGTCATTGGCTTCAATATATTGTAGCGAGTATCTATTATCCCAAATTTTTAACTCAAAATCACTGTCATTTAGTTTGAACAATGCTGTCGAGTACCGATCAATTGATTTAACATTGTTGTTTTCACAGAGCTTGAAATTAGTTGAATATTTAAATTTTTCTGCCTCACAAGCAGCAACAAAAATAAATACGTAAACAATAAACGAAGTATATTTTAATATTTTCATGCTTTTTTCCTTCAATAAGCTACAAAAGAATATTAGCATTTGGAGTTAGTACTGCTCGATCATAATGAGTACGCTCCCCGACTTTACTAAGTGGAATTTTATTAAGTATTGCGTGTTGTTTTAAGATCCGATTAGTTGTTGCCATAACATGGCCTTCAACTATTTGTTTATCCATAGCATTCGGTTGATTATATAGCCCATTTGCGAATCCATTGCTCTTTATATAATTATAGGTGGTCAACTTATGAACTAACTCGTGAGTTACACTTCTAAGTCCTGATAATTTTACAAAGTTATTTTCACCATATGCTTTTGCCAAAGAACTACTCATTACGTTAATTGTAATGGGACTATCGGATTCACTCCCGGCATTATTATATGAAGTTCTAATTGCTTGAATAGTGATCTTGTTGCCTTTCAATAAACTCCATCCTTCATCTGTTTGCGCAAACTCGTCAACAGAATTGCGGACTAAATCAATATCCATTTGATACTCACCAGTTATCTGCACAAACTTCCTTGAAAAATCAACTCTTTTTTTCCTTTCCTCATCACTTAAATTTGATTGAGTCACATTCTTTGTTTGCCCACCATCAATTGTTATACCTGTTGTTATATCTGAGCCTTTAGCTACACTGTTGCTCCCCCCTTGATAAGCCGCCCTAAAAGTCCCCGTCACAGCCCCATTAAGAAATTTTCCACCAGTTGCTTTAGAGATTATCCCTCCAACTATAGCACCAATAACAAAATTACTACCGTTATAATTAAAGTAAGACCCAACAAAACCTCTACCAAACTTTCCTCCATTCAAAGCATCAAAGGTGCCATTAAATACCGCTTGACCAAAACGCCCTCCTACTTTACCGGCAATATATTTACGCGCATACGCTTTAGCTCCGGCAATAAGCCCTTGGGTTAAATTACCACCTGATGCAATAGTTACTTGAGCCGTTGCTATAGCGCCGCAAGGACCACAAGTAACGGTTGCAATTGCAATATATAAATCACTTATCCAACCATTTTTGGGTGTTAATAATCCCCATAAGCTCGTAATCTTCTGTAACCGCTTCAATCCTCCACTCCGCTTAAACCCAGTAGGATCAGTAAAAGCCAGTGGATTATTTCTTACATAACTATAGCGATTATAACCTTGAGAATCAGTCATACCGTCAATATATGGATCAGCTTGCAAAAAACGACCAAGCCTTGGATCATAAATCCGCCCATTCATATGAATAATACCAACCTCTTCAGCCATCTCGTGTCCGGTGTAGCCTCGATTGGTAATATCTATTGCGCTTAACTTGATACTGGTATCTTTTATTTGCCAATTATTTGGTAGACGCTTTTCGCCAAACGCATCAAAGCTAATTTCTTGAACAACCTCACCTAAACTATTGGTGATTACATCTGTTGAACCAAGATGATCTACATGAACATAGCTAACATCTTTATTGTAGTGGTCAAGTAACTTTGGCCACAGATTTAGAGTTTTTCCAATAAATATCTTCCGCTATGTTTGGTGTTAAGCCGTTATTAAAAGTATGTGGTCTAACAGAGTTATAATAAC
>NZ_JBFDAH010000083.1:0-2395 GCF_040719265.1 Aliikangiella maris
GGCAAGCACTAAAAAGCGGACGATGTTAATTGGGTAAAGTCGTTTAATTCTTGCACAATCTTATGATAAAGAAATTGGCAAGAAGTATGATGGTAAAAAAGTAAACTACACCATGCGGTTTAAACACAAAGCCCTGACTCTCCATCAGCCGAACCAGTGAGACTTCATTTTTTAACTTGTCGATAACCTCGTTTTTAATACGTGGCATAACTCGCTTTCCCCTAAAAAACCTGTCAAGACCTAAATCAACTAAATAACTCTGTTGCAGAGTACTCTATTTTAGAGTATTGTCAACTCTGATTTCTAAAACAGGGGGTAAACTAATGGCGTTAATTCAGAAACTGGTGAATCACATGACGCCACAAGATAAAGATTATTATCAAGCTTTAGGGCAACGCATTGCTCAATATCGTAAAGCTCAGAACCTGACTCAGGTTCAATTAGCTGAGTTCCTGGGGATCTCACAACAGACAATGGCACACTATGAAGGAGGACATTTAAGGATCGCCGTTTCCATGCTATTACCATTGGCTAAAAAACTAATGGTGTCGATTGATGAGCTAATCGGTGAACAGTCGGCAGTTAAAAAGAAACGAGGACCCACATCAAAATTAGAACAGCAGATTGCTCAGATCCAACAACTACCACGGACGAAGCAACGATTTGTAACTGAGATGCTGGATACGGTTTTACAACAACAATCTGGCTAAAAAACTTAAGCGCTGACTGAATGGGTTGCAGCCCAAACAGCCAGCTAATCACAACAACCTGACAAAGAGGTTACTATGACTAAATGCAATTTTACGCAAACAGCCCCCGGCTGTCATGAATTTACTGATAAAACCCTGCCACAATACAATTTTGCNAATGCAATTTTACGCAAACAGCCCCCGGCTGTCATGAATTTACTGATAAAACCCTGCCACAATACAATTTTGCCTTGCAGCCTTATTCTTATTTCAGGCAAATCCAGTGGCATTGGCAGGAGCCATTAACCATTGTGCCAGACTCAACTTCCCGCTGTTATCCAGAAGCCGCACCGCACTTTGAGCCGCCCATTCAGATGGTGTTACTCGGCCAGCAAGCCAATCATATTCAACTGGCTTTGTATGCCTTGCCCCATTTGCGATTTGGTTATACCCAGCCGCTTAATCGGCGTTGGCGGGAGGCGATTACAACGCTTTAAAAACTCAAAAGCCTTGTTCATCGGAACAAGGCTTAAAAGTCAGGGGTGTCCCCACTCAGCGTAAATTGTCAGTTACACAAAATAATTTACAGGGTCATGTGAGGTGGTTTTGAGTTGGACTTCACTTAGTCTGCTTGATTGCTATCTACATAAATTGCCCATTTGCTAGGTTTTAGATTCACTTTTTGCCAACCTAACTCTTCAATAGCAGCACTTGCAAGCGCCCTAATCTTACTCCATTCAATGTTATTTTTAAGGGCTTCATTGGTCCATAAGTGAGCATTCTTCTTCCCGCTTATCGAAACAATATACTCATCAAGTACACTTAAGGCTTTTTTTTGACTTTCACTTAGCCCTGACAAATCTTCATCTTCGATAACTTCCTCCCAGCTTAGAGCTAACTCATCAGCCGCGTTAGCGAAATCAGGAAACAAGTTCAGTTGCTGTTCTGATGGCTGCGCCAAGGCTTGAAGGGCCCAAGCCATTTTTTCATTAATCATCATTGTGGGGGCCCATTTATAATTGCTCCTTTCTGTCCATCCAAAACCCTAAAAGTCTTTGGATTAACAACCCAGATCTTACCTTGACTAGTAGTAGAGACTTTATAATAAGAACCTCCATGGCGACCACCGCCAGCATGAACTTGGATTTGTTGAATAGTTTTATGTCCTTGTATTTTAATAAGGGTAGCATTTCCAGAACCTCTCGTAGACTGCTTGATAGAGACTCCGAATCCTTCACTTTTAAATACTTTTAATATTTCAGATACGGAACGCCCCCAAATGACTCCTGGATTTTCAGCAATAGCTTGAACTGAAAGTGGTACTTTTCCTAACTTTACTGGAGTAAGTATCAGTACACCACCGACAGCAACCCGAATATCTTTAGATGCCTCAACAGCTACTTCGTTTATTGGATCGACGAGAGGATCTAGTCGCCCAAACTCTCCTGGCTCACTGTGAGTAAATCGCTCTAACCAATCGGGTACTAAATTAGCCAAATCCGTAGGCAAATTCCCTATGGCTAATTCGCCCGCATTTACGAGTGTATCGCCTAACTCATCATAAAAAGCATCGACTTGCTGTTCTGTTGTCTGACTGGTGCTCAACCCATCACCCACATTATCCTTATCATTCACTCCCTGTTCAACTTTATCAGCCGTCTTAGCCTTTTCACCTAGACCAGTGTTTCCGTTATTTTCTGGTTCAC
>NZ_JBFDAH010000084.1:0-2330 GCF_040719265.1 Aliikangiella maris
GTAAGCGTCCGGGGATTTACACCTATCTTTAGATTTTAACCACTCTAAACTGTCTCCATTTAAATTAACCAGGAGATAAATAATGAAACGTCGAACGAAGCAAGAATGGCTCAACTTATTTAAACAACACCAGGAAAGTGGATTAAGTGCCGCCGAGTTTTGTCGAAAACATCAGCTTAATGCTAAGTACTTTTCTAAACGTCAATTTGACTTAAACTGGAAGCAGTCCTCCAAAACTGTCAACCAGTCGTTTGTTGAGGTTAAACGGCCAGAGCCAAAAGTATCATCATCATCGATTCAATTGACCGTGGGGCCAATCCAACTGAATTTACCAACTACAACAGATAGCCACTGGCTAGCAGGCTTGCTTAAGGCATTAGCATGAAGTCAGCCAATGACTTTAATCAAATCTACTTACACCGGGAACCCGTTGACTTCCGTCAGTCAATTAATGGTTTAATGCTTATTGTTGAACAAGAAATGAATCTGTCGCCTTTTAGTGACGCGGTGTTTGTCTTTTGTAATAAAGCGCGAGATAAGCTCAAAGTACTGTATTGGGACCAGACAGGTTTTTGCCTTTGGTATAAACGACTCGAAAAAGATAAATTCAAGTGGCCCAAAAAATACCCACAGGCAGTTTTTACTTTATCTATCCAGCAGTGGGAATGGCTGCTATCAGGTTTTGATATCAGCAAAATACAAGGACATCAGCCACTGACTTTTGAATCCCTGCGTTGATCGGGAATTGACAACCACTGATCGTTAACTGCTCCCTTATGGCGCTTAATTTGATAGAATAAGGGCCATGAAAACACCTGCAGACAATCTTCCCGACGATATCACAGAACTTAAAAAGATGGTTCTGGCACTTCAGTCGAAATGTGAATTTTTAGAAGAGCAATTCCGCCTGGCCCAACAAAAGCAGTTTGGTCAAAGCAGCGAAGCCCATGCAGAGCAAGGCGATTTATTTAACGAAGCCGAGCAAATTCTCGATGAGCCAGCGGATACAGAAAAAGAAAGCATTAGCTACACCCGAAACAAACCGAAGCGTAAGCCACTACCGCAAGACTTACCGCGAGAAGTGGTTATTCACGATATTGATGAAACCGATAAAGTTTGTGACTGTTGTGGAGGTGAACTTCATCAGATGGGCGAAGATAAAAGCGAGCAGCTTGAGTTTATTCCAGCTCAGGTCAAAGTGATTGAAAATGTTCGGCCTAAGTATAGCTGCCGGGTTTGTGAGAAAAATGATACCCAAGTAAAAATCAAACAAGCAGCAGTACCAGCCAGCCCTATTCCCAAAAGTATCGCGACACCTTCATTATTGAGCCAGGTGATGACCAGCAAGTATCAGTATAGCTTGCCGCTTTATCGTCAGGAGCAAATCTTTAAACAACATGGTATTGAGTTAAACCGCAAAACCCTGAGTGCATGGATGCTCAAATGTGCGGAACTCTTTAAACCCATTATTGAACACTGGCACAAAATACTTTTACAACAACCGGTCATTCAGGCAGATGAAACGACGCTCAATGTCATTAGTGAAGACAAAGCGAAATGCTATATGTGGCTGTACTGCACAGGCTCTGACTTGCCCCAAGATAATGGCATACCCAATATTGTGCTTTATGACTATCAAGCCAGTCGCAGTGGCCAATGCGCGGTTGATTTTTTGCAGGGTTTTCAAGGCTACTTGCAAGCGGATGGTTATCAAGGCTATGAACAAACGGGGGCCAAACTCGCTGGCTGCTGGGCCCATGCCAGACGCAAGTTTATTGAAGCGGAAAAAGTACAAGGCAAAAATAAAACCGGTAAAGCTAACTGGGCCATTAGTCATATTAAAAAACTCTATCGCCTGGAAAAACAAATCAACGATTTATCACCGAATCAAAAAATGATTGAAAGGAAAGAAAAAGCGCTACCACTACTGAAACAATTGAAAAGCTGGCTAGATAAATCCGTCAATCAAGTTCCACCTAAATCAGCGATTGGCAAAGCCATCACCTATAGTCTTAATCAGTGGGATAAACTCATTCTTTACACAGAAGATGGAAACCTGAATATTGATAACAACCGAGCTGAACGTGCGATAAAACCGCTGGTCATTGGCCGAAAAAATTGGCTTTTTGCTAATACCACCAGTGGTGCCAGGGCCAGTGCAACGCTCTATAGTTTAATTGAAACGGCAAGAGCCAATGGGCTCATTCCTTTTGACTACCTGATGTTTTTACTGAGTGAGTTGCCAAAGCAGCCCAATGATATCGAGTACTTGATGCCTTGGAATTTTAAGTACCATCAATAGTCAAGCGTGTAATTCGCTGGACGCTTAC
>NZ_JBFDAH010000085.1:0-2213 GCF_040719265.1 Aliikangiella maris
TCATTAACAAAAGCGTTGCTGCAAACAAGGTTGAATCCTAGTGTGATGAGGTATGGACTGTAGTAACTGGTTGATAGTGGGCAAGAGAATATTGAAGCGGCGAGAGGAAAAGCTTCGCCAGGGTTGTTCTGAAAAAGGACGACTTTTGATAAAGGTCCGAAATAGCCCCAGCTGCTTGATTAAAGCATTCAGCCAACGCCAGGCTTGTCTGGGCTCTTGATGGGGTTTGGCTGTTGCCGCTTGCCAGGCGTGCTTAACCGTGGAACCACTGAGCAAGCTCTTGATAAAAGCCAGCAATGTCGTTAATAAATAATGCCGACCCGGAACAACCTGTTGCAAATAGAGCTGACGAGTACGACCACAACCACTGCGTCCATAACGTTGACTGCAAATCATCCGTTTACCGACAATATCTCGCTGGCGGTAGTCACGTTGTTTATACACATANTCTGCATAAAAATCAACCGAAAATCAAAAGGTCAAAATTCTACAGAAAAATTAAGTTTCCCGAATTCACGTTATAAAGAAGAATTGAGTGATGATGTTAATTTGGCTGAAAAGGATTGAATGGTTCGACATTAATGTGGGAAATCACACCTCCGACGATAGCTGATTTACTGGCAACTGGTTATGATCCTGAAAAGGACTATGTAATGCATATTGTTGATAGAGGGGAAGATTTATCGGAGTTTGGTGAAAATACCTTTACGCCAACTTGGGAAGAGATGGGACAGCCTGCGATATCTCAGCTTGATAAGAAACATCATGAAGCAGTACCCAAAGTCATTAATTCTGAATACCAAAAAGAGTATGCTCAACATATGGAATCTTATTGGGCGGCTGAATTAAATGAGTTTAATGATAAAGATAAAGAGCTGTATGCTGGAAGATTGAGTGATAGTGACAATGAGAAGTTTTTAGCTCGACATGCAATTAGAACAGAATTAGGTGCAAATAGTGAATTCACCGGAGATGGGATGACGCAATGCCGCCATCCTAATAATAAACATGGTGTAGTAGAAACTTTGACTTTGGAAAATAATCCACCACCAGTTTCTGAAATGAAAAATGTTCGTTCAATTCGATTAAAGCCTATTGGTTAAAGAGGAAATGATGGTTACCAGTGTAAAAAGCAACTTAGGTTTAATAGATCAGGCAAACTTAAAAAGTGATGAAAAAGTTTTATTAAAATTAAATTATCCCATGTTTCCTGACGAAGTATCACTTTTAATAAAGAAAGGGAAATACTTAGTCCTATCAACAGATTTTTATTCAAAACTTGATAAATGCAGAATGTACTCTCAAAGTGAGTTTCCGTTAAAATCTCTACCCTGGATTATTGACCGAATAGAAAATGGTTTTTGGAAAAAGCCAGCTGAGGGTGGTTTGTCAGATTTTGAACGCAGTGTATCATCTGAGTTTGAAGGAGAGGTGATCGGAATAAATGTTAAAATGCATTGCTGCGCAGAAAACCTGAACGGCTTTAATATATGGAATACTAGTAGGACTAGTTACCTTAATAAAATGTCAAATCAAGGATGGGATGTTCCTGTTTATATGCTTAAAGATGGTTTGTTGGATGAGTTGAAAAAAATAGCTGCTAAATATAGCTAAGGAGTTGTGATTTAATTAGAAATATATCGTGACAAAAATGAAAAGTAATTTAGGATTAATTAATTTAGATAACTTGCAAAGTGATGAACATCTAGTTTTAACTATAGATTATGAAATGTCATCAAATAAACGTTTTTATCTAATTATTAAAGGTAATTACTTAATTGTGGCTGGTAAGTATTTTTCTAAACTTAAGAAAATCTGGAGAAGCAATCAAAGAGAGTTTCCACTACAGTCGTTACCATGGATAGTCGACAGAATAGAAAATGTTTTTTGGAAAAAGCCAGCTGACGGTGGTTTGTCAGACTTTGAACGCAGTGTATCAAATGAGTTTGAAGGAGAGAAAGTCGGAGTTAATGTTATGATGCATTGCTGTTCAGAAAATATGCATGGTTTTAACATTTGGAATTCAATTCGAAAAGATTATATTGCTGATATACCTCCTCATGAATGGAATATACCTGACTATATGCTTAAGGATGGTTTATTGTAGTTTACTTTTTTACCATCATACTTCTTGTCAATTTATTTATCATAAGATTGTGCAAGAATTAAACGACTTTACCCAATTAACATCGTCCGCTTTTTAGTGCTTGCCA
>NZ_JBFDAH010000086.1:0-2187 GCF_040719265.1 Aliikangiella maris
TGTCATCGCCGAGCTGGGTGATTTAACCCGATTCGACCACCCGAGAAAATTAATGAGTTATGTCGGGTTAGTTCCGGGCGAACACTCCAGCGGCGGCAGACGAAAAGTCGGTAGTATTACCAAGTGCGGTAATGGTCGAGCAAGACGACTACTCACCGAGGGGGCGCATTGTTATCGCTACCCAGCCAATATCTCTCATGACCTACAAATCCGACAAGAAGGCTTGAGCAAAACCATTATCGATATTGCCTGGAAGGCACAGCTTCGATTGTGTAAACGTTATCAACGACTGATGAAACGAGGCAAGCACTACAACGTAGTCATTACTGCCATTGCTCGAGAAATGATTGCGTACATCTGGGCCATTNACGAGGCAAGCACTACAACGTAGTCATTACTGCCATTGCTCGAGAAATGATTGCGTACATCTGGGCCATTACACGAGAAGTTGTTATCTCTCCGGTTAATCCCAACGACAGGCTCTCTCGTGTACCAGCATGAGAACCGTCGAAAGTTACTGGCTTTAATCTGTGATTGAATTCATCCAACTTTTAGATAGCGGCACTTTGAAAAAATATGGTGCGGATTTGTACGTTTTAATTGACAAAGGGAGTCATACCAACGCCCGCTCACCCGCACATACTGCGGCGAGCGTTTTTGTGTAAAGTGGCGCGAAGCGACACACAAAAACGAGCGTAGCAGTATGTGTTGGCGTACAGCGGTTTGTTATGCATTACTCACTCAAATGTATCTGAGTACGCTATCTTTAACATTGACAACAAACCGTCAATCACCTCATGCTCATCACCTACATCACCAGCTTCATCATCATCCAGTTGTTCATAGTCAATTGCATCATATTTTTCTTTTTCTCTTTCAACAATTGACATGAGTGTTACAAGCTCTTTTTTTATAAACGACAATTTCGCTGTTGATTTATTTTCCATTTTTAATCTCCTGGGGAGTTAGCTTTACACATTTACTAGGGTCACGTTCAATTTCTTCGATTAGCCCTATATATTTCTTCAATGGCATATCTTTAAAGGGAGCCAACATATAGTGCCCTTCGTGACCACGTCGTTGATCTCTCACCAACTTCAATTCAGGGGGAAGGATGGCTCCTTTCTTTAATTTCCAAACATTTTTACCTTGCCTTTTCATACGATCAGTAATATGACTAAAGCAAGAAAACCCGGTCAGATTGGCTCGCACATAGGCAACACCGTCTTTTGGGTACGTTACGCAATCTTTGAGTGCTCGATCCTCATGAAATTGAAATCCACCTGCATTTCCACCTCGGAACAACTCAAAGGGCAAATCGGCTACATCCATTAGATAAAATTCCCTTGGACTTATCACTAAATTATCCTCTTGTTTAGATATTTATGGATTGGCTCTGCAACGCCAAGCTCACCGAGCAAATTTTTGATGGCGGCTTTTGTGCGTGTTTTTGCACAAAAGATGACAGCGGAAATTTGTCCGGTGCAGCCGTTTGTTAACCATTGTCATCATACCGTAGCCACGTTGTACCAACGACAATAGATGTGAATTTAATTCCTTGATCTTTAACTTCCATTTCATATGGTGGATCTACTGCTGTACTTGAGACTTTTTTGCCATCTAATGAGTATAAGAAGCAATCAAGCTCGCCCGTTTCAAGGATGTAATTTTGTTGCTGGCTTAGGCCCCAAAAAAGGCAAACATGCTCTAGATCAATCAGCTTGTTTTCTTTAGTACAAACCCTCGCACTTATAGAACCACACCCGAAAAATAACACTCCTGTTTCTGGTACATAAAGAGCATCAAAAAATTCAGCTGAAGAAAATGCCTCCCAGAACACATATATTTTCAGATAATCATTAAAAGTCAGCGTGGTTAGAGTGTTGTTATCTGAGCTACTAGACTCAATAAATATTTCTTTATCACGGCACCAACTAGGATCAGAACACTTCTCATGTTCGATCTTAATTTCTGCACTCTGAATTGTGACTTTGCTCGATATCATATTAGTGTTTAACGCGTAGCTAACCTGAAAAATTGCGAGCGACTTAGCGAGTAATTTATCAGGTTGAGCGTCTGGTTACGTTTTAACTTTCATCCGTAATGCTTAAAATTGTGATAGGGCGAAAATTACTATTGCCACACCAGCTAGGAATCGGGTCACCAGGGAAAACATTACCCGTTTTC
>NZ_JBFDAH010000087.1:0-2125 GCF_040719265.1 Aliikangiella maris
GGGTTTTGACCACATGGAGCGTGCCACGCATATTTTAGAAGGTTATTATTTTCATTTTCGTCTGAATAAGTTTGGCTCTGGCGGGATTTTTATTGATGATATTTTGTATTTAGGCGTTGATGCAAATCGGCAGACTAATGTGAAATCGAAAAATGGATTTTATTTGGTGGAGAAATATGGTAGTAACTGGATATCAAGAAATAAATCACATGAGATATTAACTAATTATCTAATGGTGGCTGATAATGAACGGGAGAATATTTCGAGTATTATTATTAAATCAGGTGAATTTATGGAAGATATTTTCAAAGCTAATGCACCTTCTAAATTTACGCTGTGTTATTTTGAAAAAAACATGCTGCAAAAACTCAATTGGTTTACACCGGCAGCCCGATTTAAATTCCTCCAAAAAGACAGTCATCATAAGAGTGTGACTTATTTAGCCAGCCATATTGCCAGTTTACCCAAATCTCAAGAAACGCATCTGGTTGCCAGTAAAAATGGCTGTTTCTATTTACGCGATGCCTTATATCGTGTGCCTAAACAGGAAATGCGCAATTTGCGCGTGTGTATGGTTAATCCGCGCTTTTCAATGCTAGCAATGGCCAATCGATTAAAAGAATCAAATATTCAGTATAAAGATTTTGGCTATGTTTTAACGGCAACCGATTATCAGTCCCGATTACGAGGTTTTAATGCGAATAATCAAAAGCCACTTATGGGGCAGTATGCCGATGTGGATGACAGAAAGCTGGAAAAAGAAAGCGCCAATACTGCGATACAAGTGGTTCTTGGTGGGGTATCGTTGATTGCAATATCTAACCCCAGTACAATAAGTCGGCCAGGACTAGCATTAGCCACAGCCGGAACGGCAATGGCGGGTCGAGTATTATATAAAATGGGGCTCAACTGGCTTGCCAGAGATTATTTGCGCTCACATCCAACTGCGAGTCTGGCTGAAATTAGAAAAGAAGCACAACTTCAATTGTTTTCTATTTTTAACCATTTTAAGTAATTTATTGCAATATTGTGTTCTATGTCGAATCATTTATCTAAAAATAATACGGAGAATACGGCAGGTTTAAATCGTATTCACTGGAAACCCAAAATCTCGCTGCTAGTCGGTGGGATTGTGGGATTTTATTTGGCTAATGGCAGTGNGCAGGTTTAAATCGTATTCACTGGAAACCCAAAATCTCGCTGCTAGTCGGTGGGATTGTGGGATTTTATTTGGCTAATGGCAGTGATTGGTGGGTTTTAGTTGTCACTGTGGTGGGGTGTTTTTTAGTCTGTCAGGTGCTAATGAACATTTTATATAATCAATTTACTGATGAATTCCGGAAGGCCAATCATCAATTTGCAATGAAGCAATTTGAACAGGAAGCGTTTAAAGGGATGAAGCGACGCTGGATAGCTTTTATTGAGCGGCGTAAAGATTTAAAAGATTATGATAACGACCCTTATAAAACTCGGCCGATTAAAATTGTCAGTGGTCGAACGGTGACATTTAACCTATCCGGTTATCACATTGCCTTTAAAGATAGCATCATTAAAAATCCCGTTTCTTATAAAAACTTTGGACCTAATGTTAATATTTATTCTGACGCTGTGTTTGAAAAACATCTTTCTTTAATATATGCCAATAAATGGCTAGTTGAGCGCTATAAAGGGAAAAGCAAGTATCTTGGATGTAAAAAAGTTGTAATTGATACTTACTGGCGCCCATATAAAAGCTTACAACTTAATTTTAATACGTTGAATCGATTTTCTGATGATTTAATAGAAAGCTTTTATAAATTAACTACTGAAAATGAGGATGAGATATTTTCGATACTTGAGGAACATTATAAGGTTGTAAATAGAAATTCTGTAACTTGGCTAATTAAGGATGTTTATCAATATAACTATTTGGTGGATAGGAGTTATAAAACTGTATTGAATGAGCAAGTTATTTTGAATATTACTTTTATTCAATCAACAGACCTTCCTTTTTATTCAAAAGAAATAAATGAAAGCGACATGATAGAAAACTGGAATCAAGCCGAAAAAGCCTTTATGGAAAATTTTGAAATTGAGCTAACGGAAGAATTTCTCTCATTTCAAAAAGAATTTTGGCAGACCTATG
>NZ_JBFDAH010000088.1:0-1962 GCF_040719265.1 Aliikangiella maris
GTGAGTGGCAGTATCACGTTAAGTTAATCAAGCGTGATTACAGTCATTTAATCAAAGCGGGGTAGCCCCCGCTTTAACCTTAAAACTGGTCATCACTCCGCTGTCACTCCTGAAAACAGGGCGCTAGCCCAGTAATAACAAGGCTCGCCAAAGTCGTCACTACCGAGGGTGATTGTAGTGACGACTTCAAAAAGCAGCTAAAGAAAATGAATTAGAGAGCCCGTTTCACATGTGAAACTGCACTATAAAAAATTAGTGCTTTACAAAAAAAGGTGCGTCTGGGAAAATTTTTAGCTGTCAGGGGATGCGCCTGAGAAAATGCTCTTTAAGTGGTTGATGAACTAGAGAAAATTGGCTATTGCTACGATTGCCGCGTTGGGCTTTCCTGATGCCCCAGTCAGGAAACTGAAGGTGGAGCAGGCTCTGCAGGAGTTGCAACAATCGGAGTTCTGGGAACTGGAGTAGCTGCAAAAGCTATTGGCGCAGAGGCTTTGGTTGCTGGAAGTACGGTTGTTGCTGAAGCTGTTCCTATAATCGCTCTTGGGGTTATCGTATATATTGGATCCAAAGAAGGGATTGAAGCAGTTTATGATCATATGCTGACCCCAGACATTTCTGGAACTGCAGGGACTCCACCACCTGATGATGAAGATGATGTTGTTGATCGGACAAGCGAGTTAAGAGTTTCTAGGACTACTGCAGACAGACATTTGAGAAATGCTCTAAATACTCCAGCGAATGAAACAGCGCATCATATAATTCCTTGGACATTCAGAACTCATAAAATGGTAGAGTTAGCGGCTAAAGGTGGTTTTAGGATGAATGGTGCTGGTAATGGAATTAATATGAGTAGAACTGCACACGGGTGGAATCGTAGACATGCAGTTTACAACCGCTATATTCGTAGGCTTTTGAATCGTGAAATGAAAAATAATCCTGATATGACACCTCAACAGGCAGCAAGCAGGCTCAATCAATGGACTAGAATTGGTCGTGATTTCTTAAACCAAAGCACTAAAAAATTAGGAAAATAATTGTGGATTGGAATGATATTGTTGTAGACAGATACGGTTCTCGTTATAGCTTGGACGGGGCGAGTCTAAGTGATGTAGACGAGATATTTAATGCTATTGCGACCCAAATAAATAATTTTGATTTCAACAAGCAGCCTGAAATCATAAATTTTCACTTGGTAATTCAGGGAGGTATAGTTGATATTTTTCCTTGTAAAAAAAAATTTCTTGATAGAGAGATAGAGCTTAGTTTTAGTATTCAGTTTAATGAAATTATGGAGTCGTACTCTCTGCTAGAAAAAAGTAGTATTTCTGATCAAGACTTTGATGCTAAGTTAGAGCAAATTGTACGGCAAACTAAAAAGCTATTTGAAAGTAAGGCTCGCCAATTACGATTGAAGTTCGATTTTATATTTACGGATATCGAATTCAATGCGCTGTGAACCAAGGGGGTCAGATCACTTGATGGCAACAACACTGAGTGGGGAAACACTAAGTTGGGACAGCCGTAACTTTTAAGCCTTGTTCTGATGAGCAAGGCTTTTTGGTTTTTAAAGCGATGTAATGGCCTCGCGCCAACGTCGATGAACAAGGCTTTTGGGTTTTTAAAGTGGTGTAATCGCCTCGCGCCAACGTCGATTAAGCGGCTGAGTATAACCAAACCTTAAATGGGGCAAGGCATACAAAGCCAGTTGAATATAGTTATCTTGTTGGCCGAGCAATACCATCTGAATGGGTGGTTCAAAATGGGGTGCGGCTTCTGGATAACAGCGGGAAGCCGAGTCCGGCACAATGGTTAATGGCTCCCGCCAATGCCACTGGATTTGCCTGAAATATTGGTAAGGCTGCAAAGCAAAATTGTATTGCGGCAGGGTTTTATCAGTAAATTCATGACAGCCGGGGGCTGTTTGCGTAAAATTGCATTTAGTCATAGTAACCTCTTTGGTAG
>NZ_JBFDAH010000089.1:0-1953 GCF_040719265.1 Aliikangiella maris
TTAGCTTCAATACAATCACACATCCAAATATGAGGTGAAAATGAAAATCAAGGAAAGCTCACTCCCAGCTGATGTGTTGGGAAAAATAAAGAATCCAGATCCAATTGAGGGTGAGGATATTCTCATTGAGAGCGAAAGTGGCGAATTAATAGGTGTAATAATTCAACCAAAAGCATACGAGTTTTTTCTAAAAAAAATTGAAGAAAAAGAGGATGAAATTGATAGTGCACTGGATGAAAAGTATGATTCAGGCGCCAAAAGCTTAGATGATCTAATGGGAGAGGATTGAAATGAGCGATCAAAAGCCACGCCAGGAAACAGAAGAAGAGAAAGATCGTCGGCTTAATCAAGACGCGACAATGGAAAAACTAAAAACTCCTAAGCATGAAATCAAGAAGCTGAAAACATTGGAAGAGCTTCTTAAGGANTCGGCTTAATCAAGACGCGACAATGGAAAAACTAAAAACTCCTAAGCATGAAATCAAGAAGCTGAAAACATTGGAAGAGCTTCTTAAGGAGAAGCCGTAATGTATACGGTACGCTTCTCAAAAAAAGCTGAAAAGGCTCTAAAGAAAATAGACCATGTTATGAGACGACGAGTCTTACAGAAAATGGAAAACCTAACTACCAATCCTTGTAGCGGGCCAAATATCAAAACCATGCAGGGCTTTCATAATCGTTTCCGGTACAGAATCGGTGATTTTCGTGTTGTGTATGAGGTTATCGATTCAGAGCTTGTAGTGTGGGTGTTAGAGGCAGATTGGCGCGGAAATATTTACTAAAAGCTAACAAGTTTGTTAACAGGAGATTTTTTGCTACGCTCCGTTTTGCAGTGGCTTCGCCACTTTACCGCAAAACTCCACTACACAAAAAACGCCCGTTACAAAGGCGTTAGCTGTAAAAGGAGAAATGAGGATGTCGATAGAGAAAGCAGGCTTCAAGAATTCCGATTCACTCACCAAATGGGTAAAGTGGTTTATTTATATCCAAATACTTGTGGCAGTAATTTCTCTTATTTCAGGAAATATGGAATTACAGTTGCTGTCAAATTACGAAAATGGAATATACACATCACAAGCACAGGCGGTTGCCGATGGTGAAGCAAATGATGCTAGGCAGGGATTAATAGCTATCGCATATACAGTAGTCTTTATAATTTCCGGCATCATTATTCTAAAGTGGATATACCGAGCCAACTACAATGCCCAGCAACTTGGTGCGAAAGATATGCAATTTACACCAGGTTGGTCTGTTGGTTGGTATTTCATTCCAATATTTACGTTATGGAAACCATATCAGGCAATGAAGGAAATATGGAAGGCGAGTGCCAATTCTGACAATTGGAGTAATGAAAAGGTAGGCTCAATATTGCCTTGGTGGTGGTTTTTTTGGCTGGCAAATAATTTTCTAGGTCAAGCTGTCTTGCGCATGTCACTTAGAGCAGAGGAAATATCAGAATTAAAAAACGTAAATATTGTTTATCAAGCATCTGATATTGCATCAATTATATTGGCCTTCGTAACACTGTCATTGGTAAACAGTATTTATCAGTCACAAATTGCTCACGAGCTAGGAAAGGACATCCTCAGCTTAAAATAATATTTTTTGAAGTTAGGTATATGTATATATAAAAAAGCTTTTGTTTCCTGTATAAAAATGAATCAAAGTAACAGGTTTAGTGAATATTTTCAGTCAATCTCAGTATGATTTTTAATGTTTAGATGTCATTGATTCTCAGCAATTGCTAATAAAGATTATTTGGTGGTTTTAGGTTTGTTGAACTTAGTTAAAAATCTTCCTGTTTAAATGGATACCTTTAATAAACTTATTTTCTAACTTTTCTAAGTAGTCGCCCCTGAAAAAAAGCCTAACCTTCTGATATTTAACAAATAATCTCTAATCAAGAACCCCTTTTTCGACCAAAAATGTTAGAATAACTCTCAACTTTTTGGT
>NZ_JBFDAH010000009.1:0-201010 GCF_040719265.1 Aliikangiella maris
TGGCATTACTTAGAAGATCGTATAAAAAAGTTAGGAAAAATACCTCAACTATGTGAATTCATAGTAAACTCACCGTAAAGTCTAAATGCCCCCGCTTTTTGAGCAATTACTAACAAGGAAAGTAACAAGGGGTCAATCCTATTTTACAATATATAACCCTCTTTCCAATTGCTTTACCTCACTCAACCATTGGCCTTCAACTAACTCACGCTTAACCTTATTCACAGAAAATGACACACTTCCACTATGACTTAAGTTAAATAACACTGCAATTTGCTTGAGACTCATAGCCCCATATCGCTGACAGGCATACATCGCAAACGCTCGTGCGGGATTACTCACTCGTTTACCTCCTGGACAGCTTTTAATATCGCGGCTCTTTACTTTAAATATGACTGCTACCAGCTCAAGAATTCTTTGTCCACCTGGTCTATCTTCCAAGACTTTTCTTAGTTGTTCAATATTTTGCTCTTTTGTCTCTTCCCTGACAGATTCTTTAAACGCTTTATCTCCAAGCACGGTCAAATAATTACCTCGATTATAAAAACGAGAGATATCTTCATCAACACCTTGTGCAACATAATTTCGATAACCAACGTATTTTTGCCGCTGCCCCAGCATCTGATAGATATCGTACCGAGTTACTATGGCTCGGTACTTCTTAATTTTTTCAAAAGCATTTTCAACTAAATGGCGATATTTATACAAACACCAATCAATATCATCATTACCTATCTTTAAGTTGGATTTTCCAGGGATATTAGGTATTGAATTCCGGTCTCTTACCTGCTCCCTAATAGCCTCACTATCGTAGCCCTTATCTGCAATGATGTAACTAGCATATGGCAACATATCGATTAACGGCTTGGCAGCTTTACTATCATGAAGTTGACCGCCTGTGACCGTAAACTCGATAGGCAATCCATAGCTATCTACTGCTAAATGGATTTTACTGGTATTACCCCACCTTGCTTTTACCAATAGCTTCATCAGCCTTTGTGCTGGCTCCAGCACTATGCTGATGAGCTTTAACTATGCTGCCATCAATAAATATCCATTCAAAATCAGGTTCGGAAATTAGCTTTTTAAATAGTCGTTGGAGAATTCCCTTACGAGACCAAAGTAAAAACCGCCTAAAAATGGTATTCCATAGGCCAAATGACTCAGGTAAATCACGCTAAGGACGGCCTACACGCATTCGATAAAGTATACCTTCCATAGTATTTCGGTGTTCAGGCTTGTCATATACTCGGTCTTCAAGCAATATAGCTCGTAGCTTAGACCAGTGTTCATCTGAGAGCATTAATCTGGACATTGGCAATTTCGTTAGTTGTTTTTGGCGAAACTATTATACGAAATTGCCTACTTTTATTTACATGAAAGATCAACACGCCCTAAGCCAGTTTGCCATAAATAGTTTTTCCTCTCCGATAATGGAATCAGAACTATTCAAAAGTTGGAGATTAAAATGAAAAATTATTCTAGAAAGGTTGTTTTCCCGCTCATACTTTTATTGGTGACTGGAACAGTAATGCATATTTCTACTCTATCGTTTAAAGAGTTATTTTGGAGATGGATGGGGCTGCTAGTCTTTTTGATTGTTCGGCTTTACCTAATATATAAGTATGGAGACTAAGTTGAGGCTCAATTATTGTTTCTATTAGGTGTATTTTATTACAAGAGCTAGAATTGATTCGAAGAACATGCGTATCAGTTTGATATCTAGTGGCTGTGCCAGCGGTCACTCTCAAAAAAGCCACTATAAAGTGGCTCTTTATTCGTAATAAGTATCTTTAATGGTTTGTCATCTACCTGATTCATTTAACTTTTCACTATTGGTGAGATTTTGTTAGATTATTAGTTTTAATAATGGGATTTTTAACGACCTTTAAAATCTCAAAATACATGAAAAAGACAGAATAATCAGTATGTTAAGATTTCACGAATTATGAGTTCCCACACTCCCCCCCCTAAACATCCAAATTAGCAACAGCCAACGCATTACTCTCAATAAACTCTCGTCGAGGCTCAACCTGGTCGCCCATCAGCGTGGTGAACAACTGATCAGTCGCAACAGCATCCTCTATTGTCACTTGAAGCATACGACGCACCTCGGGGTCCATAGTGGTTTCCCAAAGCTGATCTGGATTCATTTCACCTAATCCTTTGTATCGTTGAATCGATAACCCACGCTTAGACTGTTGCATTAGCCACTCTAGCGCTTGCTCAAAGCTGTCAACCTCTTGTTGACGTTGCCCACGCTGTATGTAAGCACCCACTTCCAGTAAATCTTGTAGTTTATTACCTAAGGTGGTCATTTTGGTATATTCGCCAGAGGAAAAGAAATTTTTATCTAATTGATAAGTTTTAGAAATACTATGGTGAATTACTCTAATTTGTGGCAAATAGCGGCT
Organism: Aliikangiella maris; assembly: GCF_040719265.1. Classification (NCBI taxonomy): domain Bacteria; kingdom Pseudomonadati; phylum Pseudomonadota; class Gammaproteobacteria; order Oceanospirillales; family Pleioneaceae; genus Aliikangiella; species Aliikangiella maris. Next base: position 2,415 of record NZ_JBFDAH010000009.1, read on the forward strand.
TTGCTCTTCATCTTTAAACACTGAAACTTCATAACGTGTTGAGCCTGCTTTTTGATCGTTTTTCAGAACTTCTTCCAATTTTTTTGACCAGTCAATTATCGCTGCTTCATCATTGAGCGAATCGACAGCCAAAATTGGTAAGTAAATAAGTTCTTTTAAAATTTTAGAATCATACAGTTGTGAAAGGCGTCGAATATCTCCTTCTACTAAACGATATTCGTTAACGAGTCGCTCTAAAGATTCACCGGCCATTGCTGGCGCTTGCGGATTTACATGCAAGGATGCTTCATCCAATGCCATACTGGTTAAATACTCTTCCAGTGCTGAATCATCTTTAAGGTAGGTTTCTTGTTTACCTTTTTTAATCTTATACAGTGGTGGCTGAGCAATATAAACATAACCTCTTTCAATTAGTGGCAACATTTGACGGTAAAAGAAGGTTAGCAATAACGTTCGAATGTGTGCACCATCCACATCCGCATCCGTCATAATAATAATGCGGTGATAACGTGTTTTTTCTACATCAAATTCATCACGACCTATTCCACAGCCTAAAGCAGTGATTAGCGTACCAACTTCAGCAGAAGATAGCATTTTATCAAAACGAGCTTTTTCTACGTTTAGAATTTTACCCTTTAAAGGTAATATCGCCTGATTCTTACGATTACGTCCTTGCTTAGCCGATCCGCCCGCAGAATCACCCTCCACAATATAGAGTTCAGAAACAGCAGGATCTTTTTCCTGACAGTCGGCTAATTTACCCGGTAAACCTGCAATATCGAGTACACCTTTTCGTCGAGTCATATCGCGAGCTTTTCTAGCTGCTTCTCTAGCTCTGGCTGCATCAATCATCTTAGTGACGATTGTTTTGGCTTCCATTGGATGTTCCAGTAAAAACTCACTGAGTTTTTGACTCATAGTTTGTTCAACCGCACTTTTTACTTCGGAAGAAACCAGCTTATCTTTTGTTTGTGAAGAAAATTTAGGATCGGGCACTTTTACTGAAATGACTGCTGTGAGCCCTTCTCTCGCATCATCGCCAGTAGTCGATGTTTTATTTTTAGAATTGGCCATCTCTTTTTCAATGTAATTATTTAGCGTTCGAGTCAATGCCCCTCGAAATCCCGCTAAGTGCGTACCGCCATCACGTTGAGGTATGTTATTGGTGAAGCAATAAATATTTTCCTGGAAACCATCATTCCACTGCATCGCTACTTCAACGGTTATACCATCTTCTTCACGCTCTGCCGTAAAGTGAAACATTTTATCGTTAATAGCTGTCTTTGCCTGATTCAAATATGTAACGAATGCTTGAATACCACCTTCATACATAAAGTGATCTTCTTTGCCGCTTCGCTCATCTTTCAATTTAATACTCACACCTGAGTTAAGGAAAGATAGTTCTCGTAAACGCTTTGCAAGAATATCGTAGTGAAACTTAATATCACTAAATATTTCTTCACTTGGGTGGAATCTTAATTCGGTACCGGTTCTTTGTGTTTCACCGGTTACTGCAAGTGGCGCTACAGGCTCGCCTAATTGATAAGATTGCTCATGCACTCTGCCTTCACGACGGATAGTCAGGGTCAATTTATCTGAAAGCGCATTAACAACCGAAATACCGACGCCATGTAACCCGCCAGAAACTTTATAGGAGTTGTCGTCAAATTTACCGCCAGCATGTAGTACGGTCATAATTACCTGAGCTGCGCTTACGCCTTCTTCTTCATGAATTCCAACGGGTATACCGCGTCCATTATCTGCAACGGTTACCGAATTATCGGGATGAATGGTGACATTGATATCACTGCAATATCCGGCTAATGCTTCATCAATAGAGTTATCGACCACTTCGAAAACCATATGATGAAGACCAGTACCATCATCGGTATCACCGATATACATGCCTGGTCGTTTACGGACGGCATCTAGTCCTTTTAACACTTTTATACTTGATGAATCGTAACTGTTATTATCATTCTCAGACATTCAGTATTCTACCTTTTCAATGTTTATTCTTTCACTATTTACGCGGAGCTCTACTCATTAATGGGTGAGATTGTTCCATGTTCCACGTGAAACATATGGGTACTATTATACCTGTTTTTTAACCAACTTAGCGAATCTCTTTGCAAGCAGGAAAGCATGGTCTGCACATTTTTCTGTTGGAATAGTAATTCCAATAGAGACCTCTGATTTTGTTCATCTAACTCCGAGGTAAAGTCATCCAACAAAAATAACGAATCTTTATTTGATAGGCGCTTAAGTACCGCAGTTTGCGCTAAAAAGAGTGCGTTAATGATTATCTTCTTTTGCCCCCTCGAAAAATAATCTTTTACCAATCCTTGCTCCACCTTTAAACGAATATCCGCGCGATGAGCGCCATACTTCGTTGTACCTGACCTGATATCCGATTCTAATGATTCAACAAGTCTCTCATCTAACATCCCACTGTAACCAGGATAATAGCCAATCTTCAACTCATTACAGAATTCAGCATCCAACTTGATAATTATTTTATTAAGCTCATATTCTAGTTGTTCAATTATATCCTCACGAGCCCGATTGATAATATTAGACAGAGAACAAAGCTGACTATTCCATGAATCTAATTGCGCCTTTGAACTTCCTTTATATTTAATAGATTTTAATAGAGCATTGCGCTGCTGAAGAACTTGATTATATTTCTTCCAGTATTCATGGTAGTCATGTTTCACGTGAAACAAACACCAGTCTATATACTTCCTTCTCTCAGCAGGACCAGAATCTATTAAGTGATATGATTCTGGACTTAGAACCTGGGTTGGATATATCTTCGATAAAGCAGATAAGGAATTAATAGTTTCCCCGTTTAATCGAATCTCTCGCTTCTTGTTAGCCTTGGTATAACCAAGACCCACCTTGGTCTGATCGTCCATTTGAGCAAATAAAGTAAACTGGGTATCAGCATGATTAGCAATGAGCTCGAATTTATTCGTTCTAAATGACCGACCAGATGCAATCAGTGCAATAGCTTCTAAAATACTGGACTTGCCAGCACCATTATCACCAAAAAAAATATTCAACTCTCGGTCAAAAGTGATTTTTCCCGGTTTCAAATTTCTTAGCCCTCGATATTGGAGCGCTTTAAAATACATTTAGAAGTATGATCTAATTAAAAGATTACAGCCGCATTGGCATTACAACATATAAACTATCACTCGATTCGGCATTCTCAATTAATACACTACTATTAGAATCACCTAGATTAAAGCGAACATTCTCCGAACGGATAACATTAAGCGCATCCAATAAATAGCCAACATTAAACCCGATTTCCAGTTCGTCATCATTGTAATCAACGTCTAGCTCAATCTCAGCCTCTTCTTGCTCAGGGTTATTAGCATGAATTGCTAACTTATCTTGGTGAATAGAGAGTCTGACACCTCGGAATTTCTCGTTACACAAAATTGAAGCTCGTGAAAAAGCTTCTCGCAAACTATCCCTTTCGGCAACCAATAAGCGCTGTGCATTTTTTGGAAGTACTTTGTCATAGTCAGGGAAGCGGCCATCAATCAATTTTGAAGTGAATATATATTGACCCAATGTAATACGGATGTGGTTATCATTTAGTTCAACTACACAAGACTCCTGATTAGACGACAATAACTTAGATGCTTCAATAATCCCCTTACGCGGAACAATAGCTTGTAATAATGTCTCGCTTACCTGTTGAGACAACTCTAATGAAGACAACGCTAGACGGTGGCCATCTGTGGCTACAGAGAGTAGCTTATTACCATTAATCTCCAGTAGCATACCATTCAAATAGTATCTTACATCTTGATGAGCCATTGCAAATTGGGTTTTATCGAATAAGCTTTTTAGTTCAATAGAGTCAATTGAAAACTGAGTATTGAATAAAACCTCTTCAATATTTGGAAATTCCTGAGCCGATATCGTAGATAGAGAAAATCGGTTACGACCAGAAGATATTTTTAGACGGGATTCATCTAATTGAATATTAATAGATTTATCGTCAGATAGGCTTTTACAAATATCTATAAATTTACGTGCTGGAACGGTTATATCACCTTCCAAATACTCCCCTTCGAGGGGGATTTTAGCAGACATCTCTATTTCTAAGTCTGTGGCGGTCAAAGCCAATTGTCCGGCCTCGACCCGGAGTAATAAATTAGCTAAAACAGGTAAAGTCTGTCTTTTTTCTACCGCACCAGATACTAATTGCAGCGGTGTAATAAGTACGTCTTTACTGACCGAAAATTTCATTGCCCTACGCTCCTAAATCAAGAGTCTACTTTAACTGGATAATGTTCTTAATAAATTGGTGTAATCTTCGTTAATGTCTTCAGACTCTTCTTTCAAAGTCTTGACCTTGCGACAGGCGTGGAGAACCGTAGTGTGGTCTTTACCACCAAAGGCTTCCCCGATTTCAGGTAAACTGTGGTTAGTCAGTTCCTTGGCCAGCGACATCGCTAATTGTCGTGGTCTGGCAATCGATCGGTTTCTTCTTTTTGATAAGAGATCTGAAACTTTTATTTTATAATATTCTGCAACGGTTTTCTGTATATTCTCAATACTGACTTGCTTGTCTTGTGCGGCAATTAAATCACGTAGTGCTTCTTTGACAAATTCAACCGTGATTTCTTTTCCGGTAAATTGCGCATTGGCAATTACCCTTTTTAATGCCCCTTCAAGTTCACGAACATTAGAGCGGATTCGCTTGGCAATAAAAAATGCAACTTCATGTGGTAGCTCAATTTTTGATTCTTCAGCTTTCGAAATCAATATGGCCACTCGAGTCTCTAATTCTGGAGGATCGATAGATACGGTTAGTCCCCAGCCAAACCGAGATTTTAAACGTTCTTCTACACCATCTATCTCTCTCGGATATCTATCACAGGTTAATATAACTTGTTGATTTCCCTCAAGTAATGCATTAAATGTGTGAAAAAACTCTTCTTGTGAACGTTCTTTATTTGCAAAAAACTGAATATCATCAATGAATAACGCATCTACTGAACGATAAAACTTTTTAAACTTTTCTATAGTATTCGTTTGTAAGGCTTTTACCATATCAGCAACAAAACGTTCTGAATGCAGATAAACGACTTTGCCGTTAGGTTTGTTTTTGAGAATTTGATTACCAACGGCCTGCATTAAATGAGTTTTACCTAATCCTACGCCACCGTAAATAAACAAAGGGTTATAAGCGGTCCCAGGATTTTGTGCAATTTGCTTTGCTGCTGCCATTGCTAGCTGATTACTTTTACCTTGAACAAAACTGTCAAAAGTAAAAGATTGATTTAAATTACCTCTACGGGTTGATTCATTAATATTGGTTGTAGCTTCAGGTAAATCGGCTGTTGTTGTTTGACTAACCGGTTGAGTTTCTTCAACAATACTTTTACGTTCAAATAGTGGATTAACAGTAGCAATATCAAGTTGAATCTGTAATTTTTCTTCACCTTCACTCGCTAATATTTCTCTTATGCGAGGTAAATATTTTTCTCTTACCCAATCAAGAACAAATCGATTGGGTGCTCTCAAGTGAAGCTGTTGGTTCTCCAATGTAGCTTTTAAAGGTCTTATCCAGGTACTGAACTCAGTAGGAGGTAGTTCATCTTGTAGATATCTCTGACACTTATTCCACATTGAATTTATCTATAATTTTAATATTTTAATTAATTTTATCTAAGCAGAGAATAATCGCTTAGATCACTTTCTGTGAACGAGTTATGGAGTTTAGATCGAAACAGGAAATTGATCCACAGGTTTTAGCAATAATATTTGAGTTAGTGTGTATTAGTCAGGTTTTTCATAGTGAATGTAATTTAAACAATATTTTCATATATTAACCAATATTAGTTTATTTTTGTTAGTTAAATGTATTAAAAGTTGTTGGTAAATTAATTTTTTAAAAAAATAGTAATTTTATTCATTTTTGATCAAGGTTTATAAATGGTTTTTTCGTTGTTTATAGACATACTTATCATTTCAATAAAGTCATGTATTTTAAAAAGAAAATAGACTTATCCACAAAAAAAGACTTGCGTAGATCTTAATATAATAAGATCTTTTTCTTTTTATTATAGTTATTAGCTTGTGAACAAAATTTTGCTTGAAATTTGAGAGTTAATGATCTATTTAAAGTAAGAATAAATAAATTTCAAAATTACTGGATGTTTTATAAACTCTTGCTAAATTTTTAACTAAAATTATTATCCACAGTTAATTGAGCATAATGGTCTCGAATTGGTACATTTAGTATTTAATTTAAAATTAAACAACTATATCTAGTATTTATTATCGATCGTAGATATTGAAATTAAGCGACCTTCGGTGTTTGTGAGTAAATGTTGAACAGAAAGGCGTTGACAGTAAAATTTGAATGCAATAGAATTTGCGCCCTTCTCAACAGGTGGTCAGATTTTGTAATCGGCAACTTTAATCAATTTAATTAACGGATAGTCTGATGAAACGTACATTTCAGCCTAGTACTTTAAAGCGTAAACGCCGTCATGGTTTTCGTGCTCGTATGGCAACCAAAAATGGTCGTCTAGTTATTAATCGCCGACGTGCTAAAGGTCGTAAACGATTAAGTGCATAATTTTTGCAGCTTTTTCCTATCTCGCTCTTAGAATAAAAGTATATTCCGTTCATTGCAGAAAATAGCAGGATGGATTGCTCTTCCCTTAAATTCCAAAGAGAGCGAAGATTGCTTAATTCGCGGGACTACAGTCATGTATTTGATAGCCCGCGAAAGATTCATAATAAAGCATTTACTTTATTAGTCAGACAAAATCAATTCACTCATCCTCGTCTGGGTCTTATCATCGCAAAAAAAAATCTCAAGTTGGCACACCAACGAAACTGGGTTAAGCGAATCTTGCGAGAAGGTTTTCGATTACAACAAAATGACTTTCAGTGTTTTGATATGGTGATTCTTACCCGTCGGGATATTGCTGTATTGTCTAAAAAAGATATAATCCACCTTCGTGACGACTTATTCGAAAGATTTCGAAGAAAATGCAAATAATATTGATTGCGTTAATTCGGCTATACCAAAAAACGTTAAGTTTATTTATTGGTGGTGAATGTCGTTTTTACCCCACCTGCTCCAGTTATGCGATAGAAGCAATTCAAAAGCATGGCAGTGTTAGAGGGTCTTGGTTGATGATAAAACGTATTTTACGGTGTCATCCGCTCAATCCTGGCGGGATTGACCCTGTGCCAGATTCCCTTGACTGTCGGCATAAGCATTAAGAAAAAGAGATATCATTAATTATGGAATCAGCCCGTACTTTACTATTTGTTTTGCTTGCCTTTTTTACTTTTCTTTTGTATCAGGCCTGGCAAGAAGATCATAAACCGGCTCCCGAGAAAAAGGCTCCTATTGAAAGCTCATTGACCGCGGGTCAGTTAAGTGGTGACAATCTATCGGCGCAAACAACGCCTATTACTTCCGACTCAACTCGTTCGGATAAATTAGCGGCAGAATTACCCGGTCAAACTAACCAGATAAAATTTAATGAGTCTGGAGAGATTTCTCCACCAGTAGAAGTAGTGACTGATAAACTGAAAGTAATGATTTCGCCTATTGGGGGAAATTTAATCTCAGCGGAATTAATAGATTATAAAGAGACGAAAGCTAAAGACTCTGCACCTATCAATCTTCTAGAAAATCGTAATGGCCGAGTATTCCTGGCTTTGGCTGGTTTGTATGGTGAAAATGCACCAGACTTTGAAAATCGTGAAGTTGTGTATAACTCAGTCCGATCTGTTTATCGTTTGGCTGAAGGGCAAGATTCAGTTGAAGTTGATCTAAGCTGGTCGAATGCTCAAGGTGTTGAATATATAAAACGATTTACTTTTCATCGCGGCCAATATTTGATTGATGTGAAATTTATTGTCAACAACTTGAGCAATCAAAAAATCGCCAATCGAATGTTTACTTCTCTTAGAAGAGATATGACCCCTGCTGATTGGGAAATATCAGAAGGTATCGGTTTGCAATCCTATCTTGGACCGGCTTATTTCACCAGTGAATCAAAGTTTGAAAAGCACGATTTTGATAAGTTACAAGAAACTGATCTCGATATCAAAACTAAAGATGGCTGGATTGCATTATTGCAGCATTACTTTGTAACGGCCTGGGTGCCGCAATCTGACTCGGTTAATTATATCGATACGACAGACAAAGACCTGGGACGCGGTGATTTGGCACAAATTCGTATTACTCAGGATTGGGTGTGGATTGAGCCTGGGAAAATAGCAGAATTTTCAGCCAAACTTTATGTTGGACCTAAAATCCAGTCAGCTTTAGAGAAAATTGCTAAAGGATTGGATCTTACCGTTGATTACGGCATTTTATGGTGGATTGGACAGCCTATCTTTTATTTGCTGGTTTTCTTACAAGGATTTGTTGTTAACTGGGGGGTTGCGATAATTTTGGTGACATTAGTCATTAAAATGGCGCTTTATCCATTAGCCAGAGCTCAATATCGCTCGTTTGCCAAAATGCGTTTGCTGCAACCCAAAATGATGGAAATGAAAGAGCGTTATGGTGATGATCGCCAGCAAATGTCTATGAAAATGATGGAATTGTATAAAAAGGAAAAAGTGAACCCATTAGGTGGCTGTCTACCCTTGTTAATTCAAATGCCAGTTTTTATCGCACTTTATTGGGTACTGATGGAGAGCGTTGAGTTACGTCATGCACCATTTATGCTTTGGATCGATGATTTAGCGGTTAAAGATCCTTACTTCATTTTACCGTTATTAATGGGAGCCAGTATGTATTTAATGCAAAAAATGCAACCAACGGCACCTACGATGGATCCCATGCAGCAAAAAATGATGCAAATGATGCCAGTGTTTATGACAGTATTCTTTGTATTTTTTCCGGCTGGATTGGTTTTATACTGGTTGATGAATAACTTGGTTTCTATCGCTCAGCAGATATACATTACTAATCAGTTTAATCGTGAGCAAGAAGCTAAGACTCGCTAGTCAAATATGACGCTACCTGAATCTACCACACATTCCACAATTGTTGCACTGGCTACGCCACCCGGCAAAGGTGGGGTTGCTGTGGTCAGGGTGTCGGGTGATAAAGTCACTGATATTGCTGAGCAAATTCTAGGTAAGTCAATTTCGCCACGGCATGCTCATTACTTGCCTTTTTTCGACACCAACAAGCAACAACTTGATCAAGGTGTCGCTATCTATTTTAAGGAACCTCATTCATTTACTGGTGAGGATGTTATTGAGTTTCAAGGTCACGGTGGACCGGTTGTTATGGATTTGCTCATAGAGTCGATCCTTGCTTGTGGTGCCAGAATGGCTCGACCTGGGGAATTTTCTGAGCGCGCATTTCTTAATGATAAGCTCGACCTTGCTCAGGCTGAAGCGATCGCCGATTTAATTGATAGCGGCTCGCAGCAAGCAGCACGATCAGCATTACGTTCGCTCAGCGGGGAGTTTTCAAATTGTGTTCATCAGCTGGTGGCAAAAGTTATCGAGCTACGCATGTATGTTGAGGCGGCGATAGATTTTCCTGATGAAGAAATTGATTTTTTAGCGGATGATAAAGTCGCCAATCAATTATCTCAAATAATTGAAGATTTGAATCAGTTGTTATTTAAAGCACAGCAAGGTAGTTTGTTGCGTGAAGGCATGAAAATTGTTATCGCTGGTAAGCCTAATGCTGGTAAGTCAAGTTTGTTGAATGCCCTCTCCGGCAAAGAGTCTGCGATTGTAACAGAAATTGCTGGTACGACTCGCGACGTATTGAGTGAACAGATTAATATTGATGGTTTACCTTTACACATTTTTGATACAGCAGGGCTGCGCGAGGCTGGTGATGTTGTTGAGCAAATTGGTATTGAGAGAGCTACACAAGAAATTAGAACCGCAGACAGAGTGCTGTTGGTTGTTGATGCCAGTGAAGATCAGGTATTTTTTGATATTGCGGAACAAATAACCCAGTTTATTCCTGCTGATATCCAGCTACCGCCAATAACAATAATCCGAAATAAGTGTGATCTGACTGGAGATGAACCATCCTCTGTTCAAGTTGGTGAGCAATTTTGTATTACTCTATCTGCAAAGCAACAATTAGGAATTACTGAATTACGTCAGCATTTAAAGCAAATCGTTGGTTATCAATCAGGCGAGTCCGGTATATTTATGGCACGCCGTCGTCATTTAGATGCGCTAGAAAGAGCAAGTGAGCATTTACAAACAGGATACAGTCAGTTAATTCAATCAGCGGCAGGCGAAATTTTGGCAGAGGAGCTAAAGTTAACCCAGAATTGCTTAAATGAAATTACTGGTGAGTTTTCGGCAGATGATTTGCTTGGAAAAATATTCAGTAGTTTTTGTATTGGTAAATAAGTTAACCCATTTTTGTTAGTTTTCGTTTTGTTGCGTTGAATCTGTCGCCTGGCTTAGATTCGAATGATAAACCTCGATGGATTCTACTTGACCAATTTGATAAGGCAGTATTGAACGTCCTTGATAAATAAATTGGTTTAAATAGATTTTATTTTCTGCAAACTGATTAATCGTGCCGTAGATCTTTCTTCCATCTTTCAATCTTAAAATAATGTTTGCCCCAATGTGACTAGTGATTGCATCAACTGTTATAGGTAAAAAACTCCTATCTAAAGACGAATTAGAGAACTTTTTATCATATTGGGCACTCAACAGTCGATAGTAATCCAACTGCTCAATGTATTGAGTGGGCGTTGTCTGGTTGAGAGTTATGACCAAATCGGGCTCTGCGAGTATATGTTTAATTGGTATTTTTCTAATTTGGCTGATCGATTTTAGTATTGTTGGGTGATAGCTGATCGTTATGCTATTGGGGGTAGCGAAAAACTGGTGTAACAGCTTATGCATCTGATCACTAAATTTAATTTTATATAGATCAACCGATTGGTCTAATCGCTCGCTCAGTAAAGTTGCCAGTCCAGCACGGCTGATTTGATAGGTATTAGCACAATTGCTAAGCCAGCTTTCTATCCATACGGGCTGGTCAATAAACAAGGTGAACGGTCCAATATAAATATATTTGGGTTCGCTGATATTTAAGTGGCTGAGTTTCGAATTGAGTTTAAGATTGAATACCGAGTCAGAACGAAGTGACAGATCAACTAACATCTCAGCATTTGAGTAATTAAACTGAAAATTAGAATTTAACTGAAATGAGATATTTTCAGACACCTGTTTAAATAAATTTTGACAAGGTTGTGGAATTAAACTGTTTTGCCCCGAAGAATCGAACAGATAATTCTCTATTTTTTGGGTAAATGCTGAATTTAACTGGGCATTAGAAGCGGTTAGCTTAAGTGTCTTAGGAAAATAATAGTAATCTTTCCATTCATGAATTTTGAATAATGACCAAAAACTGGGTAATTTGAGGTCAAGTTTATCTGCTGAGATCAAATGTCGGTGACGTTGATCGAGTAATTTAACATTCGATATTTGTATTAGCCCGTTAAAATCTATCCATAGCCAGTTATAATCAAGAATAATTGGTGTTGGTAATTCGGCAATAACATCATTAAGTTGTGAACGTATTTGCCACAAAATACCGAGATAGGCCAAAATAATGATAAAAATCATGTATCTAACTATTTTGGAAATCATAGCGGTTTGGTATTCCTGACGCTTGGGTTAGGTTAAATGCGTTTTTGAGAAAATTCTGCTCTATTATTCATTAATCGGCAGAATTTATAAACCGAATAAGTCAGCTAGCTGTGATTAAGTGTTGAAAAAAGGGAGTGTCCCATAATCAGGGAGGAATTATTTTTATCTGAATGAAAAAACTTGGTATTTTCAGAGATAAACGTTCAATATTTAGTCACTTTTAGGTAAGATCCACCTCCATTTTTTATCTGTGGAAAATTTAATGGTTTTTGATGAAAGTTTTGATGTCATTGTGATTGGTGGTGGGCATGCTGGTACTGAAGCTGCTTTGGCTGCGGCACGCACTGGGGCTTGCACGCTGCTAATTACTCACAATATTGAAACACTTGGCCAGATGAGTTGTAACCCAGCTATCGGTGGTATTGGTAAAGGACATTTGGTAAAAGAGGTGGATGCGCTTGGTGGTGTTATGGCAAAAGCTATTGACCATGCGGGAATTCATTTTAGAAAGCTCAATGCAAGCAAAGGGCCCGCCGTGAGAGCAACCCGCGCTCAGGCTGATCGCACTCTTTATAAAGGTTATGTACGTCAAGTACTTGAATCACAAGTTAATTTAAAAATTTTCCAACAATCAGTTGACGATTTAATTATTCAAAACGATAAGGTTTGTGGTGTTGTTACCCAAATGGGATTACGTTTTAATGCCTCAAGTGTAGTATTAACTGCGGGTACATTTTTAGATGGTAAAATTCATATAGGATTGACCAACTATTCAGGAGGCCGTGCCGGTGATCCGCCTGCGATAGGTTTATCGCAAAGGCTGCGTGAGTTACCCTTTCGAGTTGAACGGCTTAAAACCGGAACGCCGCCACGCATCGATGCTCGATCAATTGATTTTACTGATTTAGAGCCACAACATGGTGATACGCCCGTTCCTGTATTCTCCTTTACTGGCAATGCCTCGCAACACCCTAGGCAAATTCCTTGCTTTATCACTCATACGAATACTAGAACGCATGAAATTATTCATTCAGGACTCGATCGCTCGCCAATGTATAGCGGCATTATTGAAGGGGTTGGTCCACGCTATTGCCCTTCTATCGAAGATAAGGTTAATCGTTTTGCCGATCGTGATTCACACCAAATATTCATAGAACCAGAAGGTTTAGATACCCACGAAGTTTATCCAAATGGTATTTCAACGAGCTTACCCTTCGATGTGCAACTGGCGTTTGTCAGAACCATTAAAGGATTTGAAAATGCACATATTACTCGTCCGGGATACGCGATTGAATATGACTACTTTGATCCACGAGAACTTAAAGCTTCTCTGGAAACAAAACATATTCAAGGATTATTTTTTGCTGGACAAATCAATGGCACAACCGGATATGAAGAAGCCGCAGCTCAAGGACTAATTGCAGGATTAAATGCAGCGAGGTTGGTACAACAAAAGCAAGCATGGAGCCCGACACGGGAAGAATCCTACATTGGTGTGATGATTGATGATTTAATTACTCGTGGTACTCAGGAACCTTATCGCATGTTCACTTCTCGTGCCGAATACCGTTTGATTTTACGTGAAGATAATGCAGATTTGCGTTTATCTGAAAAAGCCCATCAGCTTGGTTTACTCAGTGATGAATTATGGGGATTGACCGCACAAAAACGCACTGCTATTGAAAATGAGATAACACGCATGAAATCTTGCTGGATTCAACCGGATAGTGAGGCAGCTAATCGTCTTAATGAACATCTCGAAAAACCATTATCACGCGAATATAACCAGCTCGAATTACTTAAGCGACCACAATTAAATTATCAACTGATGCAAGAGTGTATTGCTGAGCTTGGTGAAAAACTAACTGACGATGTCAAAGAACAGGTCGAAATACAGGCTAAATATGCAGGTTATATTGATAGGCAAAATGAAGAAATTTTGCGCACGCGTAAACAAATGGATCAAAAAATTCCAGTTGAACTGGATTTCTCTGCAATTAGTGGATTGTCGGCAGAAATTGTCCAAAAATTACAAGCGGTGCGTCCTGAAACTATTGGTCAGGCAAGTCGTATTTCTGGGGTTACACCCGCAGCAATTTCGCTTTTATTGATTACCATTAAAAAGCATCAGTTCAGACTTCCTAAGCAGGCTTAATTTGATTATGGACCTACAGATTAAGCAAAACCTGCAACAAGGTGTTGAGCAACTGGCATTAAACCTCACGCAAAAGCAAATAGATCAACTATCGTATCTACTCAGTCAATTGCTTAAATGGAATAAAACTTACAACTTAACTGCTATTACTGAGGCCGATGAAGCTTTAAAGCTGCATTTACTTGATAGCTTGGCTATTGTTCCCTACTGGACATTCAGAAAAACGCTCGATGTCGGCACTGGACCTGGGTTTCCAGGACTACCGCTAGCGATTGCATTGCCAGAGCTGGAGTTTCATCTGCTCGATAGCAACAGTAAAAAAATTCGTTTTATTCGTCAGCAAATACATGAGTTAGGACTTACTAATGTCACGCCACACCATGCTCGCGTTGAGGCTTTTCAATCTGAGGTATATGACTGCGTCGTATCCAGAGCATTTGCATCGTTAAAAGATATGTTGCAAATGACGCAGCATCTGGTTGCCCAAGATGGCTGCTGGATGGCGATGAAAGGTGAATACCTGCCATCGGAATTAGAGGAAATTCCAAAGTGGGCTAAAGAAGTAAATACTTACAGACTTAGTGTTCCAAAGTTAAATGCGAAACGGTGTATCATCCAGTTGGCACAACGAAATGATTGATCCGAACTACAATCAAACTATAATGGTTTGCTTAAAATTGTTCAAAATCTAACAATTTGGTGCAATCCAATTGGCTAATTAACATTTTTAATGGACTGGTATTGTTAATGTAAAGCGTAGTTAATAAATGTATTGTTAATGAAATGGTCAGCAATGATAGAACTGATCTGATAGATAACTAAACGATAATTCATAAAAGTTATCTTACCCAAAGCACAGTAAATGAATGAGGTAACTTGTGGGAAAGATTATTGCAGTCACTAATCAAAAAGGTGGCGTTGGTAAAACCACCAGCAGTATAAATATTGCAGCGTCATTGGCTGCAACAAAGCGTAAAGTCCTGTTAGTTGACCTCGACCCGCAGGGAAATGCCAGTAGTGGGTGCGGTGTTGACAAAGATGAGCTCGAAATCCATATATTAGATGTATTGATGGGGGAGAAAAGCGCCCACGAATGTATGATAAATGCCGAACAGGCAGGTATTTACATTATTCCCGCTAATTCCGATCTGGCTGCAGCCGAAGCGCATTTGTTAAATGCTGATCATAAAGAGTCTCGTCTAAAATCGGCTTTGTTGCCGCTGGTTGATGAATTTGACTATATTTTTATCGACTGCCCACCCTCTTTAAGTATTTTGACGGTTAATGCATTGGTTGCGGCAAACAGTGTCATGATACCGATGCAGTGTGAATATTATGCACTGGAAGGATTGAGTGCGTTACTAAATACGATTGGTCAAATAACCGAACATGTGAATCCAGATTTAACTATCGAAGGGATCTTGAGAACCATGTATGATCCGCGCAACCGATTGGCAGTCGAAGTGTCGGGTCAATTACATGAGCATTTTGGTGAAAAAGTTTATCGGACGGTAATCCCTAGAAATGTTCGACTGGCAGAAGCGCCAAGCTATGGTTTGCCTGCATTGCTTTATGATCGCTTATCGCGTGGTGCGAAAGCTTATCTTGCATTGGCGGGAGAAATGATTCGTCGACAAGAATCAGAAGCTGAGGCCAATTCAAGCGTCGCTTAATATAATCGATTTAACCAACTTCAAATAATTTAGAGAATATCTATGAAAAAGAAACTCGGTCGTTCACCCTTAGATGCGTTTTTAAGTAAACCTCAAAAATCAGAAGGTGAACGATCCGAAGGTATTGTGCCCAAAGGAGAGTTACAAAAACTGCCCATTGAGAAGCTTCAGCCGGGCCAATACCAACCTCGCAAAATTATGGCGGATGAAGCATTGGAAGAATTGGCTCATTCGATTAAAGCACAAGGTATTATTCAGCCAATTGTCGTGCGTTTAGTGGGGAATGATAAATATGAAATTATTGCTGGTGAGCGTCGTTGGCGAGCATCGCAATTAGCGCAATTGGATGAAGTCCCTTGTTTAGTTAAAGACATTCCTGATGAAGCGGCTATTGCGATGGCGCTGATTGAAAATATTCAACGGGAAGATTTAAATGCAATGGAAGAGGCCACAGCTCTGCAGCGACTGATGCATGAATTTAATCTGACACATCAGCAAACTGCAGATGCCGTTGGTAAAAGCCGTACTACCGTAACTAATTTATTGAGATTACTGAGTTTAACTGAAGCTTGTCGAGTTATGCTAGAGCGAGGTGATTTAGAAATGGGACACGCACGAGCGCTGCTCTCATTGCCCGACAATGAACAGACACAAGTTGCCAGGACGGTTGTTGCGAAAGGTCTAACGGTGAGGGAAACCGAAAAATTAGTTAAAAAACAACTCTCACCAGTTAAAACTAGCTCAGTTAATAAAGAAACAGATCCGCATATCGAGCAACTGGAGCGTTCGATTGCTGATAAAATTGGTGCCAGCACAACGATTCAGCACGGTACGAAAGGGAAAGGGAAAATCTCAATTCAATATAACAGTTTAGATGAATTAGATGGAATTTTACGTCATATGGGAATTGAGCAACTGTAATCATTTGCAAATCATAGAATAATAAAGGGGGCTTAAGATAAGCCCCTTTCTATTTGTATATTTTTATTTAAGGTTTTGGGAATAACATGTCTATTACATCCATTGAACAATTAAAATCAATTGAATCCTGGTCAACACGGAAAACGCCAGTTGTCTGCGTCAATGTGATTGATGAAACTCACGATGTGAAAACATTTCAGTTTAGAGCAAAGGAACCACAATTATTTCATTTTAAACCCGGTCAGTTTATAGGTATTCAATTAGAAATTGGTGGCGAAAAACATAACCGCTCTTATACCATCGCTTCATCCCCTACTCGTCCTCATTTGCTTGAATTAACCATAAAGAAAGATCCTGAGGGAATCATTTCTTCATGGTTACATGAAAATATTCAAGTTGGTAGTGAATTAGAGTTTCGCGGTCCAGCTGGGCAGTTTAACTGTTTGGATATTGAGTCAGATAAAGTGGTTTTAATTTCAGCTGGTTCGGGTATTACACCAGCCATGTCAATGCTGCGTTTTTGGTGCGATCAAGCGGTGAATAAAAATATCGTTTTTCTTCATTGGGCGAGAACAACTCAAGATATAATTTTTAGGCGCGAATTAAGTTTACTGGATTTTCAACATGCCAATTGCACAATTGAAGTGGTTTGTTCTCAACCAGGATTAACTGAAAACTGGCTGGGTCGGCGTGGTCGGGTTAACAAAAATATTTTGCTTGATGTGGTGCCTGATATTCAAGAACGAGTGATCTTTTGCTGTGGACCAGATGGATTTATGGATCAGGTTAAGCAAAGTCTTGGGCAACTTGATTTTAATATGGAAAATTATCACGATGAAACCTTTGATCCAGGTGGTAAAAAGAAAGCCAAACTTGAAAAACAACAAGCTGAGCAGCAACAAGCACCAGAAGAAGCCGTAAAACTGTTTAAATTAACTTTAAAAAAATCAGGGATCACTGTCGATGTAACTACTCAGGATGCACTATTGGAAAAAATTGAATCTACAGGTGTAGCAATTGAATCAGCTTGTCGCGAAGGAGATTGCGGATGTTGCAAAGTAAGAAAAATCAGTGGCGATACGGTTACAACAAATGATTCAGGCCTGGATAAGCAAAGTGAGCAAGAGGGATTTATTTTAACCTGTACCTCGCATGTCAGATCAGATGTTGAATTAGACATTTAACCAGGGGAAAATATAGAATTGGTGCTCAAGTATGAATGGTAAAAGTTATCTATTTATTCAAATTAGCGGCGATCGCTCACAAATGCAATAATGCGGTAGGATAACTGAACGTTTTGTTGTAAATGGTGATGCACCTAACTATCGAGAGTTAGTGACAATTGTCATGACGGCTTACACCAGTAAAGAAAGTAATGTTGAAATTATTGGTTATGATTCGTACAGTACTTTTTCAAACGCTCTAGATTTAATGGGGGTTAAAGTTGGTACTATGCTTGGTAATACCAAACTTAGGCTCAAATTAATTACTTGAAATTAACAAATGCTAGCCGGATTGGAATTTCTGAATTGAAAGGACTGAACTCAAATAATCGAGTTTAAAGTGTTGAGCTCAAAGTATTGAGCTCAAAGCGCTAATTCGGCAAATTTGTTAACTAACAGAAATACCCACAGCTAAGTTTATTTTTCTAGTAAAATATCAGTAATAACCTCTGGCTGAGAAAAAGGAATCAAGTGTTCTTGAGTATCCAGTTCAATGTATTTTCCTTCTTTTGCCCGTTCAATCAGTTTTAAATAATATTGTTTCCCGTCTTTACGCCAATCTTTTAGTTCTTTTTTGAGCTCATCATTTTTGCTTTGCTCAATGTAACGCTGTTCAAAATCCGTGTCGATAATCGTGAGCTTTAGCTCTTTGGGAAAAAATAGCATTTTTGTTGATAGTAAGTCTTCATCATATTGTGCTATTTCACGGAATTGATTTTGTAGATTTATCCGATTTAATCTTCTGGCAAAAATACGCTCGACAAATTGCCAGTCGGTCAAAGGATCGTCAGCCGATAATGTTTTAATATGCTGATAGTCCATCTCTGTTTTTTGTTTCGCTCTTGCATCATATTTGCCTTCTTCAATGTATTTTACATAGGCTTGCAGATTTTTCTTAAAGGGATAAGCATCTTTTCTGTAACGCTCAATTGAAAAATCCGTAATTACATCAGGATCGATCAGCGTAACCGAGAGTATATTCATTGGCTCCAAAAATTCCGCTGATTGGTTAAATAGATGTAGCAGTGAGATATTCGATGATGCAAATCCCACGAAATGAATATTTTGTAGCTCTTTTTGAATGATGAATTTTCTTAAATCATCAGCAAACTGAACATAACCAACCTGGGCTTTTGCATCTGCGGTGATTTGTCCCGCCCTATCAATCGTATAAACATCAAACTGTTTTGTTAATCGGGGGGCAAGTCTTGCATACCAAGCGGAGTCGGAAAACCAATTATCCGTAGGACCAGAAAGTAAAATAACGGTTGCTTTTTGTTCAGTTGTACTGGTGTGGCGTTTTTCTAAACTTGGCTGTTCTTCTATAAACCATCGAGTAACGTGTAATGGATGATTGTTTATTTGAATTATCTGACTTTGATGCTTTGCCACAAGTTGTAGTGAGACGAGTGTGGTGAATAGAATTATTAGTGTTTTAAGCAATTTTTGAACCATATCTTTAATTTGACTGATTTTTATACTATAGTTTGGCGTTGTCATTCGATTGTTAAATCCAAAATAACAAACCCTTAAATTACAGAGGGTTATCTCAAAAATGTGATGTTTTTATTTAAGTTCTTAACTTACATTATTATTGTTGATTTTTAAAACATCAAATAAATCCTTCATTTACGCTGATTATTACCTCGACGCCTCTTGCTTAACAAAGGATAGATCTCTATAATTTGCGCCGCATTTAGATGGTTGATTTGTGCTAATCTGTCAACCAATAAATTAAAAACTATCTGATTAAGTTACAAGGTATAAGCAAAGTTACACATGAGCCAAATCTTAGTCAGACACGGATTTCAACAAGCAAAGAAGCTGTTGCTGATTCAAACATTGATCATCGTGTTGATATCGGCATTTGGATTACTAAAAGAATTAATGGTAGCAGTCGCACTGCTATCGGGCGGAATAGTTATTTTAATAGCTAATACCTATTTCGTTTTTAAGGCATTTTCAAAATCTGGGGCGCAAGCAAACAAACAGGTAGTTCGTGCTTTTTACTTTGGCGAAACCGTAAAAATAGCACTCTCCATCAGTTTATTAATCGTTGCATTTCTGTTGTTACCCGGTTTTGAAATGTATGTCTTAGTTGGATATATCATGGCGTTACTCTGTCAGTGGTTAACGCCTGTAATAATCAAGACCCATTAATAACAGGAATAATGAGTTTATGAGTGCAGAATCAAGTTCGGGTTATATCAAGCACCACTTGCAAAACCTGCAAGCCTGTTCAACCGAAAATGGCTGGACATTCAACACTGCTGAAAACCCTAATATCTGTTCAGGTAGTCGACTCGATGCCATCAATGTAGACAGTATGTTTTTCTCGGTTTTTCTCGGATTGGTTTTCCTTTGGATTTTCAGACGATCTGCTAAAAAAGCTACTACCGGTGTTCCAGGCAAGTTTCAATGCTTCATCGAGTTAATTATCGATTTTGTCGATACCAATGTTAAAGACACCTTCCACGGCAAAAATAAACTGATTGCGCCAATGGGCTTAACCATCTTTGTATGGGTCTATTTAATGAATTTGATGGATTTGATTCCTGTCGACTGGATTCCCGGATTAGCCCATCTAGTAGGTGTTCCTTATTTCAAAATTGTTCCAAGTACCGATATTAATGTGACTTTTGCTATGTCACTGTCTGTTTTCATATTAATCCTTTTTTATAGTATTAAAGTGAAAGGTATCGGTGGATTTACCAAAGAATTGACCCTCAACCCATTTAATCACTGGGCGGCAATTCCTCTGAACCTGATTTTAGAAGGCGCTGCATTACTTGCAAAACCAATTTCTTTATCGCTTCGACTTTTCGGAAACATGTATGCGGGTGAGCTGATTTTCATCTTGATCGCATTAATGGGCTATATGCAATTACCACTTCATTTTGGTTGGGCTGTGCTCCATTTGTTGGTAATTTTCCTGCAAGCGTTTATTTTCATGATGCTTACTGTGGTTTATCTCAGTCTGGCACATGAAGATCACTAATTAAAACTGACCTTTACTTTATAAATTTTAACTTTAACTAATCCTTACTAGGAGAACACAATGGAAACAGTAATCGGCTTTACCGCAATCGCAGTAGCTATCCTTATCGGTCTTGGCGCACTTGGCGTTGGTATTGGTATGGGTCTTTTAGGTGGTAAATTCCTTGAGAGTGCAGCTCGTCAACCAGAATTAGCGCCAATGCTTCAAGTTAAAATGTTCATCGTGGTTGGTCTGCTTGACGCGGTAGCGATGATTGGTGTTGGTATTGCATTGTTCTTCACTTTTGCTAATCCATTTGTTGGACAACTACAAGCAATCGGCGCTTAATCACTCTCGAGTCTTATTATTAACCGACATTAGAGGAGATTGCCGTGGATTTTAATGCAACCCTGATAGGCCAAACGATAGCGATGATATTCTTCGTTTGGTTTACCATGAAATATATCTGGCCATTACTTGATGCTGCGATCACCGAGCGTCAGGATAAAATTCGCGAAGGACTGGAAGCTGCAGATAAAAGTCAACATGATTTAGAGTTGGCTCAAAAGAAAGCTGCTGAAACCATGCGTGAAGCCAAAGAAAAAGCTGCTGAGTTAATTGAACAAGCTAAAAAGCGTCATGCTGAAATTGTCGATTCAGCAAAAACTGACGCACGAGCTGAAGCAGATAAAATATTGGCTGGTGCCAATGCAGAAATTGAGCAAGAAGTCCATCGGGCGCGAGAAGAATTACGTAAGCAGGTTTCGGTATTAGCCGTAGCCGGTGCAGAAAAAATTCTTCAACGCAACATCGATGCATCTGCCCAGGCGGATATTCTTGAAAGCTTAGTTGCTGAACTTTAATTAAAATGAAGGTGGCCCATGGCTGAATTAACAACACTCGCAAGACCATACGCAAAAGCTGCGTTTGAGTATGCTATTGAAGCTAAGCAGTTGGCCGAATGGTCTGAAATGCTTGGTTTTGCTGCCAGCGTGGTGAACGATGAGTCGATGCAGCAGCTATTAACCAGCCCTCATTTTACCAAAGAAGATCAAAAAGATGCGATGCTGAAGGTTTGTCAGGACAAACTGGATGAAAAAGGTGCTAATTTAATCAAGCTATTAGCCCAAAATGGCCGTCTTTTGACTTTGCCTGAAATTGAAGTGTTATTTAACTTTTTGCGCAGCGAATTTGAGAAAACAATTGAAGCGCAAGTGACTTCAGCG
This sequence comes from Aliikangiella maris, assembly GCF_040719265.1. Lineage (NCBI taxonomy): Bacteria > Pseudomonadati > Pseudomonadota > Gammaproteobacteria > Oceanospirillales > Pleioneaceae > Aliikangiella > Aliikangiella maris. Next base: position 24,245 of record NZ_JBFDAH010000009.1, read on the forward strand.
ACAGCGTTAAATGAGCAGCAAATCACCCAATTAAAAGAAAAACTCGCAGCAAAACTCGGCCGTACGGTCGAAGTTGAAGTGAATGTTGATGCTGATCTATTAGGTGGTTTGATAATTCAAGCAGAAGATTTAGTGATTGATGGTTCGGTTCGCGGCAAGCTAACTAAACTGTCTGACACTTTGAACGTATAAGGAACGCAGAGCATGAGTATGCAACTGAATCCATCAGAAATCAGTGAGTTAATCAGACAACGAATCAATGACTTTGAAGTTGTATCTGAAGCTCGTAATGAAGGTACTATTGTCAGCGTATCTGACGGTATCTTAAAAATTCATGGCCTTGCTGAAGTTATGCAGGGTGAAATGATTGAATTGCCTGGCGGTAAGTATGGTTTGGCACTTAACCTTGAACGTGATTCAGTTGGTGCGGTAGTTCTAGGTGACTATTCCGACATCGTAGAAGGTCAAAAAGCCAAGTGTACTGGCCGTATTCTTGAAGTGCCAACCGGTGAGTCCTTATTAGGCCGTGTTGTTGATGCACTAGGTAATCCAATCGACGGAAAAGGTCCTATTGAAAATGCGACTTACGCACCTGTTGAAAAAGTAGCACCTGGTGTTATCGCTCGTCAATCAGTTGATCAACCCGTTCAAACCGGCTACAAATCAGTCGATGCGATGATTCCTGTTGGTCGTGGTCAGCGTGAGTTGATTATCGGTGACCGTCAAACCGGTAAATCAGCTTTGGCGGTTGATGCAATCATCAATCAGAAGTCTACCGGTGTAAAATGTATCTATGTTGCCGTTGGTCAAAAAGCTTCAACTATTGCCAATATCGTACGTAAACTGGAAGAACATGGTGCAATGGCACACACTATCGTTGTTGCGGCAGCAGCTTCTGATTCTGCGGCACTGCAATTTATCGCACCTTTCTCTGGTTGTACCATGGGTGAGTATTATCGTGATAACGGCGAAGACGCACTTATCGTTTATGATGATTTAACCAAACAAGCTTGGGCATATCGTCAAATTTCATTATTGTTACGTCGTCCGCCTGGTCGTGAAGCCTATCCTGGTGATGTTTTCTATCTTCATTCTCGTTTATTAGAGCGCGCAGCTCGGGTAAATGCCGACTATGTAGAGAAATTTACTGGTGGCAAAGTTAAAGGCAAAACAGGTTCTTTAACGGCTTTACCAATTATCGAAACTCAAGCTGGTGACGTATCTGCTTTCGTACCGACCAATGTTATTTCGATTACCGATGGTCAGATTTTCCTTGAAACTGACTTATTTAATGCCGGTATCCGTCCTGCGGTAAATGCGGGTCTTTCGGTATCTCGTGTTGGTGGAGCGGCTCAAACAAAAATCATTAAAAAGCTGGGTGGTGGTGTTCGTCTAGCACTTGCACAATATCGTGAACTAGCGGCATTTGCACAGTTTGCATCAGATTTAGATGAAGCGACTCGTGCTCAGTTAGAGCATGGTCAACGTGTTACTGAATTAATGAAGCAAAATCAATACGCCCCTATGTCAGTTGCACAAATGGCTGTTTCACTATTTGCTGCTGAAAAAGGCTATTTAAAAGATGTTGATATTAGCAAGGTTCAGGATTTCGAAGCTGCATTGCAAGATTACATGGGTGCTAACGAAGCTGCACTGATGACTAAAATCAATGAGTCAGGCAGCTATGATAAAGAAATCGAATCTGCACTTGATGCTGCCTTGAGCAAGTTTAAAGAAACTGGCACCTGGTAAGCTGCAAGTATCAAGGAGAGTATAAACTCTCCTTTTAGGCCGTTTAGGCCAAAGTAACGTTAACTAATAAAATTTAATTACTGGAATCAGTCTATGGCGGTCGGAAAAGAAATTCGTACCAAGATTGGAAGTATCAAAAATACTCAAAAAATTACCAGTGCAATGGAAATGGTTGCTGCAAGTAAAATGCGTAAAGCGCAGGATAGAATGGAAGCAACCAAACCTTATGCACAGAGAATCCGTAATGTAATCGGACACCTTGCTATGGGTAATACTGAGTATAAGCATCCATATATTATCGAGCGTGAAGTTAAGCGTGTTGGTTTTATTGTTGTATCAACTGATCGAGGTTTATGCGGTGGTTTAAATACCAATATGTTCAAAGAAGCATTGAAATCTATGCAAACCTGGCAAGAGAAAGATGTTGAAATTGATCTTTGTCTGGTGGGCTCAAAAGCAGGTGGATTTTTCAATCGATTTGGCGGTAATGTGGTTGCAAAAACTTCTCATCTGGGTGATGCGCCGACAGTCAGTGATTTGATTGGTACAGTTAAAGTAATGCTTGATTCCTTTGATGACGGCCGAATTGACCGTTTGTACTTGGTCCATAATGAGTTTGTCAACACGATGACACAAAGCCCAAGAGTTCACCAATTATTACCTGTTGAAAAGCAGGAGGAAGATGAGCTTAAGCATCACTGGGATTATATTTATGAACCAGATGCCAAAGAACTATTGGATGTTTTATTGGTTCGTTACATTGAATCACAGGTATATCAAGGGGTTGTTGACAATATTGCTTGTGAACAAGCATCTCGAATGGTAGCCATGAAAGCAGCGACTGACAACGCAGGTAGTATTATTGATGATCTGCAATTGATCTATAACAAAGCCCGTCAGGCAGCAATTACCCAGGAAATTTCTGAAATTATTGGTGGTGCAGCCGCGGTTTAATGTAACCGTGTTGCCCATAACAGAAATTTGAGTTAACGAATTTTAAAGAAATTATTAAACAGAGGAACAAACAATGAGTAACGGTAGCATTGTTGAGATCATCGGCGCTGTCATTGACGTGGAATTTCCACGGACTGATGTACCTAAAGTCTATGACGCTCTTAATATTGAAGGTAGTGAGTTAACCTTGGAAGTTCAGCAGCAATTGGGCGATGGTATTGTTCGTTGTATTGCGATGGGTTCTTCTGAAGGTATGCGTCGTGGTATGAAAGTATCAAATACCGGTGCACCAATCTCTGTGCCTGTTGGCCAGGAAACACTAGGACGCATCATGGATGTACTGGGTAATCCAATTGATGAAAAAGGTCCAATTGGTGAACAGGAAAGAATGTCAATTCACCGTAAAGCGCCCTCTTATGAAGAGCAAGCTGCTGCGAACGAATTATTAGAAACCGGTATTAAAGTAATCGACTTGGTTTGCCCATTTGCTAAAGGGGGTAAAGTTGGTCTGTTCGGTGGTGCGGGTGTTGGAAAAACCGTTAATATGATGGAGCTTATCCGTAATATCGCGACTGAGCACAGTGGTTTCTCAGTATTTGCTGGTGTTGGTGAGCGAACTCGTGAAGGTAATGACTTTTACCACGAAATGACTGATTCAAACGTAATCGATAAAGTATCATTGGTTTACGGTCAGATGAATGAGCCTCCTGGAAACAGACTGCGTGTTGCTTTGACTGGACTAACCATGGCTGAAAAATTCCGTGATGAAGGCCGTGATGTATTATTGTTCGTTGACAATATTTATCGTTATACTCTGGCAGGAACAGAAGTATCGGCACTGCTTGGTCGGATGCCATCTGCGGTAGGTTATCAGCCTACACTGGCTGAGGAAATGGGGGTACTGCAAGAGCGTATTACTTCAACTAAAACTGGTTCGATAACTTCGGTTCAAGCGGTTTATGTGCCTGCGGATGACTTAACTGACCCATCTCCTGCAACTACTTTTGCTCACTTGGACGCGACAGTTGTACTATCTCGTCAAATAGCGGAATTAGGTATTTACCCTGCGGTTGACCCGCTAGATTCAACTTCTCGTCAGTTGGATCCATTGGTTATCGGTCAAGAACATTATGATGTTGCTCGTGGCGTTCAATCAGTATTGCAACGTTATAAAGAGTTAAAAGATATTATCGCTATTCTGGGTATGGATGAGTTATCAGAAGATGATAAGTTAACTGTATCGCGTGCTCGTAAAATCCAACGTTTCTTATCGCAGCCATTCTTCGTTGCGGAAGTATTTACGGGTTCTCCAGGAAAATATGTCTCACTAAAAGATACTATTTCTGGATTTAAAGGCATATTAAGTGGTGAATATGACCACCTGCCAGAGCAAGCATTCTACATGGTTGGAACGATCGAAGAAGCTGTTGAAAAAGCTAAATCTATCTAATTTCCACCTGTAAACTGAAAGGAAATTGAATATGCCTTACACATTTCAGTTAGATATCGTTAGTGCCGAGAAATCAATTTTCTCTGGCACTGTCGGATCACTTGTTGCAATGGGTGATTTAGGCGAGCTGGGGATTACCCCTGGTCATGCGCCGTTACTGACTTCCCTTAAACCAGGTATGGTTAAAGTGACCGATCATGAAGGTAACGAGGAGCATTTTTATGTTTCTGGTGGAATGCTGGAAGTTCAGCCTCATGTAACGACAATTCTGGCCGACACTGCAGCTCGTGCTGATCATGTTGATGAGGCCGCAGCTATCGCAGCAAAAGAAGCTGCCGAAGCTGCAATGGCTGATCAAAACTCAGAAATCGAATATTCAAAAGCCGCAGTTGAACTGGCCGAGGCGGTTGCCCAATTACGCACTATTCAGGCAATTCGCAAAAAAGCAGGAAAATAGAATCGTTACGGATTAATTGATTCTAAAAAGAGGCGCTCTCAAAGGCGCCTTTTTGCTTATTGTAGTTATCTCCGCTCAAAGTAAATTCCCCGTAAAAATTAGAATCTTGAAATAAATCAGAATCTAGAGATAAACCAAAGCTCTCAAATAAAAGCCTACTCGCCGATTGATATAAAATTGTCTATTTCATTGCATTTTTTCAAACTTTTTATTTCGATGAGTCGTCTATAAAGTACAAGACTGTTTAAATGTTTGAGAAAGAATAATGAAACTCTCTGTAATTAAACCACTAATGGCGCTGATTGCCAGTATTTTAATGTGCTTGTTGTTTGCTCTTAATTTCTCTGGGATATCTCACCATTCGGCGCTATCAGCGGTAAACCCGCTTATTAAGATTGAAGGTCGTAGTGTTGTTGTTCAAATAAATGATACAACACTGCAAATCGATAGTACTCTAATCCGTCGTATATTTTAAGGCGAACCTTAACGAACACATAATAGTCCATCTTAAATATCGACAATTGAAAAGTGCTTAACATAAATCAATTCACAAGCCCCATTTCCCGTATCTTCACGAGTCAGTGAGCTTTTCCAGCGCCATCCATCATTGGCCTCAACTTTAACCAGACTGCCGGTTAATTGAATAATTTGGCCTTCTTTAACCCGGCTGAGGGCAAGTTTGATCTCGTTGTCTGCTGGAATCATGTGCATGTTTGCGCTGGAGGTTTCTATTTCTCGTCTAGGAATTGCAAAGTTTTTAGACTGCCATCGATACCAACGCCCCGATTGAGAAATATCAATTTGACTTAACACCGACTCATCGGACATTCTACCCCAACCAAGTGCCAAATCGACGGGAGACAAATCAGCCTCTCGGCCTAAAAAGTAAAACTCCTTGCTCAAAACTTTAGCGTTAATGCTAAATGAGGCCAGTTCGGTAATTAGATAGCCATCTTTATTAATGGGGGCTTGTCCGCTGGGTGGCCCCTGAAACGGGGGTAAAGGCGCTTTGACGCCTGGACCTAGCTCGGTTGTCATTTTAAACAGCAATTGCCAGGCGACTACTAAAAAAGAAATTAAAATTAATAGTTTTTTCATTAATCAAAAGCCAGTTAACTAAACGGTAAGGTTATTAACGCATTATTTTGCTATTTTATTCATTTAAATAGCAAATTTGTGATTAATCGATACAAAAATGTTGTTTATTAGTCACTCTATGAAAGTATTTTTAGCTAAAACAGTGCTTGTTAATAAGGCTATACCAAAGTTAATTTACGCTTAATGACAGATTTTCATCTAATCTTTAATAACCTTAGTGCGTCAATTCTTATTGGGGGAAAAATGCAAATAATAATAAATTTTAATTTTGCATGGCAAAAACTAAAAAATTTATACCGAAATCTTCAGCCTGTGGCAATTCTAATGTTCAGTGTGTTGATTGTTGGATGTCATGCAGTCGAACGAACTGCCCCACTTCAAAAAGCGCCTGAAATTATTGAACGAGAACCGACGGCGAGTCTTAGTAATCGTTATGCAGTACTCCGGCACTCACAATTATCCAACGTAGAATATCGACTAAGTTTGTTGCTTGATGCTGAAAATGATTTTTTTAAAGGGACTGTCACAATCGATATGGATGTTGCGGCTAATAATCGAGCGCCAATCACCATTGATTTTGATGGCGGTGAAGTTAGCGCGGTAATGGTAAATAATAAAAAAGTAGAATGGCAGTACAATCAATGGTTTATTAGTCTTGCTGCTAATCTATTTAGGAACAGTGAAAACAATACAGTCGTCATTGAGTATCGACGGCCTTATTCTACCGATGGCTATGGACTACATCGCTTTCAAGAACCTGAGTCGGGAGAAATTTATCTTTATTCTCACTTTGAACCTTACAAAGCGCATCGGTTATTTCCGCACTTTAACCAGCCCAATATTCGAGCACATTATCAAATTGATGTCGTTGCACCGAAACATTGGTCAGTGATCACCTCGGTGAGAGAAACTAAAATTGATTCACTGGCTAATTTTAATCATTGGCATTTTCCACGCTCTGAAAATTTTTCCTCTTATATTTTTCCACTTCATGCTGGTCCTTATCAGGTCTGGGAAGATAATAGCACCCATATACCACTGCGACTGTTTGCTCGAAAACAATTAGCGAAATATATTCATGTTGATGAATGGTTTACGCCAACCAAACAGCTATTTGCTTTTTTTGAAAAATATTTTGCTATTCCCTACCCATTTAAAAAATATGATCAGGTTGTTTCACCTGATTACAATATCGGTGCTATGGAAAATGTGGCCGCGGTTACCTTTAATGAACGATACGTATCGCGCAGTGAAAAAACTCGCAGTCAAAAGCAAGGGTTAGCCACTATCATAGCGCACGAAATGGCACATATGTGGTTTGGTAATCTGGTAACAATGGATTGGTGGAATGGCTTATGGTTAAAAGAAAGTTTTGCGACTTATATGTCTTATCTTGCGGTCAATGAAGCAACTGAATACAAAGAAAGCTGGGATAGTTTTTATGCCAACATTAAGCAGTGGGCTTATTCATCCGATCAAGCCGCGACCACTCATGCAATTGAGCTTCCGGTTGAATCAACTGACGATGCTTATACAAATTTTGACGGAATTACTTATGGAAAAGGTGCTTCGGTATTACGCCAGTTGCCTTTTTATCTTGGTGAAGATGTCTTTCGCCAAGGGGTAAGAAATTATTTAACAAAATATAGTTATCAAAATACGACCTTGTCAGACTTTATGAATGAGTTGGCTAAGGCTGCTCAAACTGATTTAACGCAATGGCAGCAGCAATGGCTTTATAAAGCTGGATTAAATACTATAAAAGCAGATTTCCAATGTCTCAATGGTACAATTAGCCAATTAAGCCTTTATCAATTTGCACCTGCTGAATTACCCACTTTGCGCAGTCAAAGAGTTCAATTGGCTTTATATCAAACTCAATCAAATGGCATCAAGTTAAACCAATTGATTCCGGTAATCTATCAAGGTGAAAAAACGCGTGTAGTCGAAGCCGTTGGGTTGCCCTGCCCCGATGCCATTCATCCTAATTATGATGATTGGGGTTATGTCAAGGTAGAACTAGACCAAAAAACCATAGCCACACTTAAACAGCATATTAATCACTTCCCTCTAGATAAAACGCGCTTAATGCTATGGCAAAGTCTCTGGGATTCGGTGAAAGATGCAAAAATGTCGGTTTATGATTTTATCGATTTTGCTATTAATAATGCTAATAGTCAGGATAGTATCAGCATAATCAATAATTTTAGCGAACATTTAATTTATAGCGCAGCTTACCTGAATAAGTTACCGACCAACTCGAATAAAAGCCTGACCTATTTAAAGAAAATAGAAACTTATTTTTGGCACCAACTCAAGCTGGCTAAACCTGCTTCGGATCGCCAGAGAGAAGCGCTTTGGCATGCAATTGGTGTTACCCAAAGTGAATCGGCATTGCATAACCTTTATGATATTTATCAGGGAAATATACAACTAGATGGCCTGACGATCGATCAAGATATCCGCTGGGCTTTGGTAAAAAAATTCAATCAGTTTTTGTATAAAGATTATCAAGAAATGTTTGAGCAAGAAACCAATAAAGATTTGAGCGACAAAGGAATGAATCAGGCAATTGTCGCCCAGGTGATAAGACCAGAAGAAAAAAATAAGCAATACTGGTTAGATATTCTGGTGAATTCACCAGAAAAATATAAATTAGCTACTGCTAAAAGAATTATGAATAATCTATTTCCGGTTTCGCAGCATCATTTACACCAAAAATTCAGTCAACAAATACTGCAACAAATTCCTCTGTTGGATAAAAAGGTCGAACAGGCATACTCGCGTGCATTTGCTGGTAACTTGATCCCCGAACTATGTACTAGCCAGAGTATTAAACAACTTAAAAAAGCTGAAAAAAATTATCAGCAGCTTAGCCCAAGTGTAAAAAAGGCGATTAAAGCGGCACATCTGAATGATAAAAATTGTTTCAAAATATTACAAAAACTAGCAGGCTGATTCACTATAAAATAATCCCTCATTTGCCTGGTTTCATCAACTCATCAAGTTAGTTCATCCCACCATTGTTGAGTTGATGAATTCAAATAATTAACCTGTGATCTACTGGCGTTAATTATTCGATTTAACTAGAGGCAAAATTTGTGAAGCTGCTTTTTATTATCTTCATCTTATTCATCAATATTTCTTACACGTATTCTAATGCCAGTAGTGATATTGTCACTTCTCAAAAATTTGCAAAAGTAAATCGTTATACCAGTATTGAAGGATGGCAGGCTAATGCTTATTGGATAGAAACCAATAGCAGCATTATTGTTATCGACACCCCTTTGCTTCCCCAGGATGCTCGACAAATGGCGAGTGCAATTCAACTGACCAATAAACCGGTAAAAGCTGTTTTTATCACTCATCCTCATCCCGATCATTTTGCGGGGTTAGCCGCATTAGAGGCTTCATTCGGTAAGTTTGATATTATTGCAACGGAAAAAACAGCAGCTCACATGTCAACAGGTCTAAAACAATTCTTAGCCAGTGGTTTTTCAAAACCATTTGGTGATTGTGTTGAAAAAAGATTTGTGCCCGCAAATAAAATTGTTAAACAAGATACTACGTTCAAATTCGATGGAATTGAATTCATACTAAAAGATTTGGGTCCAGGTGAAGCGATAGATAATGCGGTTGTCTATGTTCCACAAAAAAAGTGGTTATTTACCGGGGATGTGACTATGCACCACATGCATTACTATGTTGGTGAAGGTCGCTCAGGCAATGTTATTCAACAATTTAAGCAATTAAAAAATAATTTTCGAGATAGTTATTTTTTTCCTGGACATGGTGAGCCCGCAGGTGTTGGCGTACTAGATGACCATATTGAATATATTTCTTTTGTAAGAGCTTTGGTTAATCAAGCAATCAATGATAAAGCGAATTTAAATGAAGATAAAAAGCATTTAACCAAAAGTGCTCGCCAAAAAGTTGTTCAACAAATTCTTTCTCAATATGCTGGTTTAGGTGACTTTGGTTTGGATGCAAAAATGATTGTTGTTTGGAGTATATATGGTGTAGAGAAAGAGTTATTAACAATACAAAAATAATAAAAAATATTTGCCATAAATTTTACAGAAAGGAGAATAATGCTAATGTTTAATCCTAATATTGAATTAAATGAAACGCAAAAAATCTTGATTGGTGGCTTGCTGTATGATGCATCCAATCAGTGTTTATCAACGAAAAATGATACAATATATTTACGAAATAAATTAAATGAAGTACTTTTTCATATGGTAAAAAATAACCATCGAGTTGTTTCTAGAGAAGAGTTAATTCAAAAAGTTTGGAATGGCAATTATTATACCGGCGTGAAAGGGTTAACTCATAGTGTCTGTAAATTAAGAAAAATGTTTGTTGATTTAGGGGCAAGAGAAATAAAAATACAAACTTTTCCTAAACAAGGGTATTCCATTTCTTATAATTAACTGATACTCTAATGGAGTTTCTCGAATCTATCCGACCAAATTAAGCAACATTGCAAAATTTTTACATGAAACAATTTTAAAAATGCTGCTTAGTTTGGTTTGCTCTCCTATCATAATTGAATCTCCTTTCTTAATAAATTAATCTACTACCAAAGTAGTAAAAAAATTTTAACAATATATTTTATATGACTCTTTAAAATTTAATATTAAAGAGTTTCGGTTATTTTTTTGCAAAAACTAATAAGCTGAAAAAATATGATGAATGTAAAAAATACCACTAAAGCAGTAATCGAAATATATTGAATAGTTTATTCTCATTTCAATCAACTGGTAAATCGTTCAGACCTTTACTCCAAATTAGTTTGGTTACCTGCCAAATGTATTGGTTATATAAATAAATACTAATTTATAAAATGCCAACTATGAAACACACCATCGAAGCTAGATTTGATGAATGACTCTCTAAATTCAACAGCTCAATACCAAACGGTTTGACGGTTATCTGATATTTGTGTTAGTTAAACTTTAAAATATTACAAAACAGTGAATGGCTAGACGCTCCTATTCAAATTCGAGTAATATGATGCACCTTTTTTATTGGTTAGATAAAGAGAGCTTTATGATGAAAAAAATTATTGCAGTTGTTTTTACTTTGTTGACGGTTTCAGCTTGTGCGCCAGAAGTTGGTAGTGAAAAATGGTGTAAGAATATGAAAGAGAAACCCAAAGGGGACTGGACAGTAAACGAAGCAACTGATTTCGCCAAACACTGCGTTTTAAAATAATAATTAGAAGCTACAAAAGCAGAATAAAATACTGTTTATGATTTCTGCTTATTAATAAAGCTTATTATTATAATTTTTAAATCATTTCATTCAATTGACAAGGCTTTCTATATGGTTGATATAAACTATCAAGATACGCTTACCGACATATACACCAGATTATTAAAAAAAGATAATTATGGTGAGCCATCTGAGGCTTTTCCGGTGTTATCTGATGTGGATACCAAAAAATTTGGAATTCATATGACCACAATAGAAAGCGAAAATTTCTCTATTGGAGACGCAAATGATCGATTTTCAATTCAGAGTATTTCTAAAGTTCTATCGCTCACATATGCTTTAAACCTGGTTGGTGAAAAAATATGGCAACGTGTAAGAATTGAACCATCTGGTTCAGCTTTTAATTCACTGGTTCAATTGGAATATGAAAAAGGGATACCAAGAAATCCTTTTATTAATGCTGGTGCAATTGTTATTTGCGATATTTTGGTTTCAGCGCTATCAAATCCTAAGCAGGAAATGTTAAATTTTATTCGAAGTATTTCTGGTAATGAAAACATTGACTACTGTAAAGCGACAGCAGAGGAAGAAGAAAAATTTGCATTTCGTAACTATGCGCTAGCCAATTTTATGAAGAGCTTTGGTAATATTGAAAATAAGATCAGCCAGGTTTTAGAACTTTACTTTTATCTTTGTTCCATTAATTTAAGTTGCCAAGAGCTATCGCATACGTTTTTATATTTAGCAAACAATGGCGTCAGCCCGTTAACCAATTTGACGGTTGCCACACCAAGCCAAACTAAAAAAATTAATGCTATTATGCAAATGTGTGGTTTATATGATGAGGCTGGTGAGTTTGCCTATCGTGTTGGATTACCCGGAAAAAGTGGAATTGGCGGTGGTATTGTTGCTGTTCATCCTGGTAAATATGTTGTGACTGTTTGGAGCCCAAAACTTAACAAAAAAGGTAATTCTTATCGCGGAATTAATTTTTTGGAGATTATGACCACAGAAACAGAAATCTCTATTTTTTAGTACTGTTTTCTAATCGCGTATTTTAAGTTGAGGTTACGGAGTTCCACTCTATAAATAGATACAATAATGATTTTTTACTAAAATTACTCTGGTAATTTCTGGCTATTAATGGCTAACTGATATCATCAAAAATCGGAGTAACAGGATGATGAACGGTGGACAAAATAAACAAACTGAAAAATTAAAAAATAGTACATCTGAAAAACAAAACGATTCAGTTGATACCGATAGCCGAGGTCCGTCGATTTTTATTCCTCCACCATTGATAGTTTTTTGTATCATATTGAGTGGTTATGGTTTAGGGTTTTTATGGCCAATTAATATTAACCTTCAATGGCTACCCAATCTAGGTATTTTGTTATTTAGTATCGGTTGTTTACTCGCACTATTTGCCAGCCAACTTTTTTTTCGATTAAAAACCTCAATTGAACCTTGGAAGCCAACCAGCAAAGTAATTACACAAGGTATTTATCGATATTCACGCAACCCAATTTACCTGGCTTTCTTATTTTTTCAACTGGGTATCGGATTTTATTTCATTAAGTTTTGGATAGTGCTGTTGACGGCTTTAACCTTTTGGATACTCGATCGATTTGTTGTGAATAAAGAAGAAGTTTATCTCCAGCAAAAATTTGGGCAGGAATATTTAAATTATAAAAAGCAAGTTAGCAAATGGATTTAAAATCCTGACTAAATGATTAAAGCTTTTTTAGTTTTTGTATATGTCGAATAACTTCGTCTGCTTTTAATGGACCACCATGTCCCATGTAATATGAAAAACGGAGGCTTAACAGCCTCCGTCATTATTTGTTTTTTTGTATCACGTTTTTACTAATTCAAGCGATAAAATAAGACTAAACAATAATACTAATTGGGTGTCGCTTTAACGTTTATTGACGCGCCAGATACTGCACTATATCCATACACATCAATATACCAGGTATCTGCTGCTGGATTAGTAAAGCTACAACTTTCATCGTTCCCACTTTTATAAGGCCGACAATCATAAGCGCTTTGTGTTGACTGGCTCCCTTTGCGTACATAAAGATCGGCATCGCCAGTGCCACCAGACATAGTAACAGTCAAGCTAGAGTAGCCTGCTGGTAATTCCTGGGTGTATCTTGCCCAACTACCTTGTGCAACCGAAACATTATTGATGGTGCGATCAATGAGTTCGCCATTAGGTGGGTTAGTTGTACCACCATCATAACTACCAGTTAAAGTAAGCCCGGTAAAGCTGCTGTAAGCTTTAACTCTCACATAATAAGTACCGCCAGCCTGAGATCCAGTACAAGACTCATTATTTCCACTCAGGTAAGGTCGACAGTCATAATCGGTATCACTGGGTTGAGATCCAAATTTTACATAGAGGTCGGCATCACCAGAACCACCACTGGTTTGAATTTTAATATTTGAAGCGTCTGCTGGAACTGTAAAGGTATATAGCTTCTCTTGACCGGTACTGGCTGAAATCCCCGTAACAGGAACACCATTTGTCAGTTCACTACCTCCTGGTGGGGGCGGTGGGGGTGTGGTTCCTGAATCTGCTGCATTAACTGCCGCTGGAGCGTCCAGCAAGCCTGCACCACAATTATTGGTATTACAACTTGAACTGCTACCAAATGGACGTGCTGATTGCTTTAACTTTTGCTCAACTTCTGTGGGCGTTAAGTTTGGATTTACCGCAAACATCAGTGCAGCAACGCCAGCAACATGGGGCGAAGCCATTGATGTCCCAGCATACCAGGCATAGTTATCGGTGCTCGGTGTTGTGCGGCCGGTGTTAAGTGTTGATAAAACCCCTACACTATTACCTGACTCACCACCTGGTGCAGCAATGTCAATTAGCGAGCCATAATTTGAATAACTTGCGCGATTCCCATTTTTATTGGTTGCAGCAACCGCAATAACACCGGGGCAGTTAGCTGGTGTAAAATTTTGGACATCGGAATTACTGTTTCCAGCTGCAACGACAACAACTGCACCATTAGCGCGTGCTGAATTAACCGCGTTTTGTGATGTTTGACTGCAAGAGCCTTGTCCGCCAAGACTCAAATTAAGAACCTTAGCTGGGTTAGGGTTGGTTGGTACGCCACTGACACTGCCGCCAGCAGACCAAACGATTGCATCTGCGATGTCAGCCATTGTACCACCACATCGACCGAGCACTCGAGCTGTCACTAATTTAGCCTGATAAGCAATACCTGCAACTCCAACACCATTATTACTTTCTGCAGCAATAGTACCCGCTACGTGTGTACCGTGCCATGAAGAATTGGTTGCTCTTGGGTTACCACACACATTCGCTGCTTCAATCCAATCGCCTTCATCAGATGCATCGGAGTCACGGCCATTACCATCGCGAGCAGTTGTTGAGTTTGATATAAAATCGTAACCACCAATAATATTGTCGGCAAGATCTTGGTGCAGACGATGGCCAGTATCGATAACTGCGACAGTCACGCCTTGACCTTTTGATTTGTCCCATGCTGGTTCAACATTGATGCCCACACTTGTGCTGTTGTAGTGCCATTGCTGTGAATAGCTAGGGTCGTTTACTGTGGCAACCGCATGCATAATTAAATTAGGTTCGGCATATTCCACATTAGGATCTTGTGATAATTTAAAAGCTAAACGTTCTAATTCATCTGCCGATAATCTTTTTTCAGTTTGTACGACTTGTGCATCAAATGCATTGAAGCGATGATGGGTTAATTTTACGCCCAAGCTGTTAGATAAAGCCTTCATTGCCGACGTAGAAGATCGTTGTGACATCATTTTTGAAGCACTTAGGCCGTTGCTTTGATCCTTCCACTTAATAATTAAGCCTTCGCCTTGTTGTTGGATTTGACTTTGATTTTGAGGATCGTTCGTGACTGCACTGACTAATTGATTGTTTGCCAGTGTATAGCTTGAACCCATAGCAATTAGAACTGTAGTGACTATTCTTTTTAGTTTCATATATATACCTGTATTATGTTATATCGTATCATTTAATTGTTAAATAGAGATGATATATCAAATCATTTTAGTGATATGTTTGTTATAAATTGCATGTAGATACTGCACGTGTTCCCGTCTAGATGCCTGAAAAATAATATTGACTTAATCAACTTTTTGCAAATTAAAAACCGTGCAAAGCGCACATAATTTTATTGTTAATATTACCTGTGATTTTTTTTGAGTGAATAAAAAATGAGTTTGAATACGTCAATTGACGTATCCGAATTTAAAAATGCTACCGTAATGAATTGGATATGCTAGATGGGTTTCACTTTAAATAAGCCAACTTCAACAGAGGTTACTTCGACACGTTGTCCTTTATTAATGGATTGAATATTGAATGCCGGATCAATCTCAACGCGCCAATTGATTCCCGAATAGGAAGTTACAACAGAATCAGTAGAAGAGATGGTCTCTTTTAATACAAATTGATAACCAATAATATCACTACTATTATCTTTGGCGACGGGCTCATTGTTTTGTAATTTCTTAAATGGTTTCCATAAAGCAACCGTCAGCAATCCCGAGTTAATACCGGTACCAGCGAATCCTGCGATCCAGGTTTCCGGTAAAATACCAAATGACATTAATCCACCAGTCAGTACACCACCCAAACCAGCAAATAAAAATATACCACTGACAAATCCGGTGATGACTTCAATGGCTAATAGCACAAATCCTAAGACTAACCAAAACTCTGCCATATGTTGAGTGATGTATTCAGTCATATTTATCTCCCGAATGAAAACATTAATAATTATTGCAATTGCTATTCGCTAAAAATGTTGTCGCTATGAAGTGACATTTTTATTAGCGTTTAGTGTATTAATTATTGTCATTGCTTCAGCAACGACGTTAGCTGGGCTGCTATTACCATCGGGTAATAAAACAACCGTTGACTCTTTAGCGATTTTTTCCTTGGCAATAATCGCTTTATCTGCCAGTTCGAGTTGAATCGCTTTTTGTCCTTCTGCGGTATTAGCGATTTGTCCAACGGTTTCCAGTGCTTTGGCTTTTGCATCGGCAACTGCAATAATGGCTTCTGCTTCACCTTGCGCTCTTAAAATTTGTTCCGCCTTGTCCGCTTCTGCGGCAAGAACTTGCGCTTGTTTATCACCTTCAGCAACGTTAATTGCTGACTGTCTTTGTCCTTCTGATTCTAAGATCGTGGCGCGCTTCTCGCGCTCGGCTTTCATTTGACGCTCCATCGCATCGAGAATTGTACGTGGCGGTTCAATATCTTTTATTTCATAACGCATAACCTGAATGCCCCAAGGTTCTGACGCAGCGTTAATTGCATTGACAATATTGACGTTCAAGCTTTCACGTTCTTCAAAGGTTTTATCTAAATCAATTTTACCAATTTCACTACGCATTGTTGTTTGTGCTAACTGAGTGACCGCATAAACATAGTCATCGACGCCATAAGATGCTTTATAGGGGTCAAGTAGTTTGATATACAGCACGCCATCGACAATTAATGAAATATTATCTTTAGTAATGGCTGATTGGCTAGGAACATCATAAGCATGTTCTTTTAAGGATTGATCGTAAGCGACTTTGTCAATAAACGGGATTAAAATATTCAAACCCGCAGTCATTGATTTTTGGTACTTACCAAAGCGTTCAACAACATAAGCTCGGTTTTGTGGTACAAACTTTACAGAAGACTTGACTAAAATAATGATTAACAGTGCCAGCCCTGTCCAGAAGTTGAAAATAATGTTCATTAGTTCATTGATATCCATTATTAATTCCTTAATTTGTTACGGGTTAAGGTAGCAGAATATCAGAATTCACCAAAAAATAAATTAAAATCCAGAGGTAAAACACAAATGAATTCAAATAAATATTAATTAACACTTTAATCGGATTGAAATGATTTTTAATTGAAATAATCAACTTACTGAGGCGTTAGATACTGTTTTAATTATCAAAAATACATAGTTATTGCCGCACTTTTGTATAGCTACTACCTCTCCTAGAGATTTTTTTGTAATTAGTTCAAATATCCCGTTGAGAACATCTAATATTATTGAGTATCTCAGCTTTCTGAAACTTGCTGATATCACACGAAATGATTGAAGTTTTGATAGCTTGAAAAAGACTAAACAACATTAGTGAAAACAGCTTATACAAATAGCTAATAAACAAAATAATAGTTTTCACTTTAATAATAATCGACCAATCGGGCCATTCTTTAAGACAAAAGTCCATAAGTTCTAACGAGGAGAGAACTGATGAAACCGTTAGTTGAACAATCATTAAAACGTATTAAGGATGTAACGCTGGCACAGACGCAAGGGCGCAGTATTGACCATTTAGCGGCAGATCTGGCTTGCGTTCAAGCAATAGCGCAAGCGGCAGTTAATGTTGAATTATTTACTATACCTTTATACATGACGGCGCTGTATTCCATTCAAGGTACACATCAAATTAATTCGAAAAACAGTCAACTTTATACCGGACGTTGGTGGCCAGGTTCTGCTCCCTCTGCTGGTGAAAAGCTTACCGTTAATCAACAAGTTTTTAATAAAGTTTATAGTGTTTTTGTCGAAGAAATGCTGCACTTACAACTAGCGGCTAATATGTCAAATAAACTGGGTATTACGCCAACATTTACTAGCTTGGCACTACAAACTGAAAATTTTGGGTGGCACTGTTATAACCAAGGTGGTACTACTATTCCTCATATTCTCGATTTTACAGACTGGAAAAAACAGCACACCCCCGATTTAAGTCATCTGACTGTTGAGTTAAGAGCGATGAATTCGCAACAGGTTGAGTTATTTTTGGCCATTGAAGAAACCCAAGAAAGAGCTGAGGAATTTTTAAATAATCCAGTTATTGAAATACCCGGCTATGGAACGCGACTTAAATATTTTGAGCCTGCCCCATTTAATTGGTTTACCGCCAGTATGGATGAAAGTGACTTACCATTATTTGGCTCAATTGGTCACTTGTATTTATGTTACTGGAGTTATCTTGAAATTCAATATAATGATGGTACTTCACTATTATCACGGTTAACCAGTGTTCAGCGGGATCAATTTAATAACACACCTGCCAGACCCTGCGCACAATACCCGGGAATTGATGCCACACTGAATGAATCGATAGATGAAGACAAACTTAAACTGCAATTAATCAACAATATTGACGCGATTACCAGCCAGGGAGAAGGTCAGGAAGTCGCTCAAAATATCATAACAATTTGGGGACATAATGAGCCTGGTTGGGCAAAGGGATTTTTACAGCAAAAACAAATGGCGGCTAACGAGTCAAATGCTCAAGATGGTGAAGTGCTTAAAAAATATCAACCTAGTGCTACTGCGTTAAAAGCAGATTATCCAGGCTATGATGACAACGGACAGCCAACGCCTATTTCTGGCAGTGCGCAGGCGAGAATTGAGGGAGCAGCAAAAGATCATTTTGCCTTATTTAGTGAAGTACAGGCACTGATTCAACATGCTGACTATTTGACTTGGGACAAATGGCACCAGAAACATCCAGAAAATCCGTGGCAGTCGAGTATGTTAGGCAAAGATGGTGCTCCTAATTTACCATCGACTCAAGAAGTGGCTGATGCGTTAAATCGACTCAACACACCAGATAAACAAGCACAAACCTATCAAACATTAAGTCAGTCTGCCGTTGGTACAATCAAGGGAATTACTACTCAGTTGAATCGATATTGGCAGGATAGAATGGTGGAGTTTCCCTCTCCCGCAATGGGGGGCTCGGGGGATCGTGTTTCTATTTGTTGGGCTGTCACTGGAAAAGTACCCGATTTAACACAAGGTATTGGCACGCAAAATTCTGAAACCTTATACCATGCTTGCCAAGGTATGGCGTTATATGGCAACAGCGATAATACTTGTGCTGATGTACTGACTTATCATAGTTGCAAAGGTTCAAATGAATGTAAAACACAAGGTGGCTGTGGGTTCGTACAGAGCGCTAGTGGTGGTGGCAGTTGTAGTTCAAGTGCTGCAAAAGGTTTAAAAAGTGCGCCCGCTGATAACCTTTGCGGTAGCTTGGGTGGGTGTGCGGTACCCATTTCTGCGTCTCAATTATTCCCAATTCAAGATGACGACGAATATCAAATGCAATTATATAAATTTGCCGGTCCGCCCAATTACAAGGCCACCAAAATAAAATGGCAAGGGCCTGAAGGAGAAAAAGACGCTATGCCATACAAACCTGGTGATAAAGTTTACGATATTGCCTGGCAAGCCTACTGTATGGCAAAAGGCCTGGTTAAAGTAGAGGAAAATATGACGAAAGATAACGAAGTTGAATTTCCAGAGCCGCCTAAGCCTAGTGATATTCGATTAGCCATGCCGCCTTCGACTTGATTGTTTTGTGATCAAGTAATGTATTTAACGGTAATAGAACCTGAGGAAGTATATCAGGTAAGTAAGAGGGTAAAGTTTGAATTGTCGAATAAACGCATCTCACTTAAGTGAATCAAAGCCAGTTCGATTAACGATGAAAAATCTTGGATTTGGCGTGGGGTTAAGGACACCCCACTTTCCTTATTTAATGAGTCATGATGATTTACTGGTGGACTGGTTTGAAATAATCAGTGAGAACTTTATGAGTAATTACGGATATGCTCGCCATGTTTTGCAAAGAATTACCAAGCAATATCCTGTAGTCATGCATGGCGTTTCTATGAATATCGGTAGTCATGAAACACTCAATTGGTCTTATCTGGAACAGCTTAAAGCACTCGCAGACTTTGTTAAACCAGAGTGGATTTCTGATCATTTGTGTTGGACAGGTGTTGCCGGCGTAAACAGTCATGATTTGTTGCCGTTACCGTTAACGGAAAGTGTACTTGAGCATGTCGCTTGCCGAGTGAATAGTGTTCAGGACTTTTTAAAGCGACCACTTATTTTAGAAAATCCTTCGACCTATATAGAGTTTCAGCAGAGTGAGTTAACTGAGTGGGAATTTTTAAGTGCACTGGTTGAAAAGACTCAGTGTGGCCTATTGTTAGATGTTAACAATGTTTATGTGTCAGCACATAATCATGGCTTTTGTGCCGTAGAGTATATTAATAACCTGCCCCACCGTCATATTGTTCAATTACATATTGCCGGGCCTACTGATGTGGGCGATTGCTTGGTAGATACGCATGACCACCCAGTACCCAATGAAGTTTGGGCACTTTATTCATTGGCGCAACAGCTTACTGGCGGAGTTGCTACCTTGCTGGAATGGGATGCGAATATTCCAGACTATGTAGACCTGGTAACTGAACTGAATAAAGCAAAAGCGG
Organism: Aliikangiella maris; assembly: GCF_040719265.1. Lineage (NCBI taxonomy): Bacteria > Pseudomonadati > Pseudomonadota > Gammaproteobacteria > Oceanospirillales > Pleioneaceae > Aliikangiella > Aliikangiella maris. Next base: position 44,498 of record NZ_JBFDAH010000009.1, read on the forward strand.
TATTGTCGGGTGAAACACCTGAACCTGTTGAAATTATGGTTGATGATGCCATTAGCAAAGTTGTGTCGACCCCTATTGTGATTTAACAATCTAAGGATATTTACTAAACAGGATGATAGAGACGAAATGACATAAGATGCGGTCACTTAGCGATTTGGCTGACCAGACTTAAAAATAATAACGAATGATGAATAATTCAATATGAAAAGCCATTTATCAAAAGCCGCACTGGCGCAAATACAACACTGGATGACCGAAACATTAACGGTTAGAGGTAACTTGTTTGAAAAGCTAACTGCTGCTAAACAGGCAACTGGATTATCGATGAATGAAGCTATTCGGATTCGTCCAGGTGTTAATCCGTATCGTCGCCTGGATGTTTATGCTGCTGGTTATGTTATGCGCTTGTTAGATTGCTTGAAAAGTGAATTTCCATTATTAATGCAGTTTATGGGCGAAGATATTTTTGAAACTTTTGCTAAGGCTTATATTGTTTCAATTCCATCTGAAAACTGGAGTTTATATTCGCTTGGCGAAAAATTCAGTGACTTTTTAAAAGATACCCAACCTAACTTTTCTTGTCTGGATTTAGAGCAAGCGGCATTTATTGAGCTGCCTGCACAAATAGCAAAATATGAACGTGCCAGAGCAGAAGTTGCGTTAGCCAAAGGACTCGAAGGTAAACAAATTGATACACAGGCATTTAGTAGTTATCAGCAGCTACTGTTTAGTGAGCAACAACCAGTTAAAATAGCTCCTTGTGTTAGAAAAATTAAACTCGAGTATCCAATTTTACATTTAGTCGAACAAATTGAGCAGCTTAAAGATTATGCTTTACCTCAACGAAAAACTCACTATCTGGCAATTACACGTGAAAACTATCGATTGGTGAATATTGCTTTAGAAGATTGGCAATATTATTTTTTGCAATACATTGAGCAGCCAACGGTACTTAACAAAGCGATTCAATTCACCGCTAAAAAAATAAACCTTGCTAGTAGTGAAGTTTTAGCAAGGTTAATGATTTGGTTGCCAACGGCTATTTCACAGGTATTAATTGTTGATGCTGAATCGAATAAATGATGTTAACCATTTTTGAAATTAGTTATTATCTTAAAATCTTTTGGCCACCAGTTAACCCTTAAATAAAATTGTGTGAATATCAAATTTATTAATCTCACTATAGTGTGTCAGGTAATTGCTTTGGCCAACAAATCTGTTAATTCAAAAAACTTAGAGAGTATCAATGAGTAATTATCCAAATATTGATTATGGTCCTTTATCTTGTTTAATTGGGCAGTGGCAAGGCGATAAAGGTGTCGATGTTGCGCCCGAAGAAGATGGCACCGATACCAATGCTTATTATGAAACAATTCATTTTGAGCAAGCCAGAGATCTGGATAATGCTGAAGAACAGGAATTGGTGGCGGTTCATTATCATCAAAAAGTATTCAGAAAGCGCGATGATAAAATGATTCATAATCAAACAGGATACTGGATTTGGGATAAAGCAACTCAAAGTGTTATTCACAACTTTGTTATTCCTCGTGGGATGGGGGTTTTAGCGCATGGTAACTACCAAGTGACGACTGAAAGTGCCAATGAAAATATCAATGAAAGCACCAAGCTGACCGTGACTGCAAATATTAACGATGAGTATTATGGTTTTACGCAATCTCCTTTTTTAATGACAAAAGCAAAAACATTGAGTTTTACACAAGAATTAAATGTCAACGAAAATCAATTAACTTATCAGCAAACAACTCTGGTGGATATTTATGGGCGTGAATTTGAACATACAGACACCAATCAGCTCTCAAGAGTTTGATTGGGTTTTTCAGGTTAATTGCGGCTAACTAACATGATTGAGCGTTGTGGGTTGGCACTTCAGTTTAGTACTAACAGGTATTGTAATTAATCATTATCGTCACTGTTCATCCAGGTTTAGTCGCATTTCAATTAAATGACGACTAAACCCCGATTTCTCATAAGCACGAATTGCGCCGGCATTTTCGTTATACACTTGTAATCTAATTTCTTTAAGTCCTTTACTGCGACTCCATTGAATTAATCCATCGGTTAATAATTGATTGACCCCTTGTCCTCGATATGCTGGTTTAACAAACATAAAACCAAGAAATGCAAATTGTTGATATTTTAAGTAAGTTTTTGCTTGCAAGACTTTTGCGTATCCAGATGCGATAATTTCTCCAGCATTTTCTGCAACCAGTACTTCTGAATCTTCAGCACGAATCATTTCCCCAATATCATAATAGCTAATTGGCGATTCTTTTAGACAAGGATCGAAAGGTCGCTCAGCAGCAATAATGCCTTGTTCGAAAGTAAGCAAAATGGGGAGATCTTCTATCACTGCCGAGCGTATCGTAAAATTTGTAGGTATCATCAATTTATGTTTCATCGATTAAGTAGTTGTAATAAATAAGCTGAGTGTATGTAAACCCGCACAAAAAGACTAATTGAAAATAAACATGTCAGGTAATATTCCATAAATTTATTATGGGTAAAAGTGACAAAAATATAAACAAAGTGGTTATTTAAATCTAATTCGTTGGTTTGATTCAAATTAAATTGGTATCTGTAAGCAATATAAAATGTCGATCAAAAGGTGATCAATATCAACTTCTATTTATTCTTTAACTTTAACTTAAGAATAATACTTGATTTACCTAAATAATAATGATTATCATTTGTTTGCTGTTAGTATTGGTTTAAAAATTTGCGATAAAAGTCGCTGCCATTGATCATTGAATGGGTTAAAAAACAGTTTGTTAATATTTATCTGGCAAACTTGTTACATAATTAATGTGACTAAAATTACCAATTTTTTAATGGTCTTTCTAAATAACAATCTCAATTTGGCGACAGTGTTATCTGTATTCAAATTGAATTATCAGATAAAATTTATCTGAAACAAGAGTAAATTGACCAATCAAACAGCGCAATTTAAGTATCGTTTAATAACACTTTTTAATTTAGGGATAAAATCGATAATTAAAATTATCGAGCGAATAGATTCTTTTACTACAGAAATGACTTAAATCCGAATTAACTGTGCTTATTTTGGTGTTAAGGAATAAGAAGGAGTTTAATAATATGTCTTTAAAACAACCCATGCCCAATCAAGTCATTAGCCGGCAAAATAACTTTAAACTATTTTGGATTGTTTTGTGCTGTCTGACTTTTCATCCTATTGTAAATGCGGTTGAAGAAAGCGTTAAACAACCGCGTTTGGAAAAGCTGGTTTTATCTGGTCCAATAGTATCTGTTTCTCATCCCTTTATTAAGATGATTAAAAGTCATGCGCTAAGTGATGTTGCTAAACAGGTAGAGTTTAAAGTCTGGAAAAATCCTGATCAAATGCGAGCTTTAACTTTGCAGGGAGACGTAGACTTAATGGCAATGCCAACTAATGTGGCGGCTAATTTATACAATAAAGGTGTTGATTTAAAGCTGCTGAATGTTTCTGTCTGGGGAATGCTTTGGATGATTTCTCGAGAAAAAGATCTCACCAAACTGAGTGACTTTAAAGGTAAAGAAATTGCCATTCCCTTTCGCGGAGATATGCCTGATATTATTTTCAATACACTGAGTAAAGCCTCAGGATTAGAACCTGAAAAAGATTTCAAACTCAAATACGTCGCTTCGCCATTTGATGCAATGCAATTGTTGGTAACTCGACGTATTGATCATGCGCTGTTGGCTGAGCCGGCTGTTTCAATGGCGCTGCGCAAAGTACAAACTTTTCCATTAAGTACTGTTGCGCCAGATCTTTATCGTAGTGTTGATTTACAACAAGAGTGGGCCAGACTGCTTAAGCGTGCGCCACAAATTCCACAAGCTGGTATAGCAGTCATTAATAACAAATTATCCGATAAAGTTATTCAACGTTTCAATGAAGAATATCAAAAAGCATTGCAATGGTGTCAAACATTTCCCAAGTTGGCTGGTGAAATGGTTGCACCAGAAATCGAAATGCTCACCGCAGATGCGGTAATGGATTCAATTCCTGTTAGTCGATTAAATGCGGTTGAAGCACTAAAGGCTAAACCTGAGCTACAGTATTTTTATCAGCTGTTATATGACAACAAACCCGCTTTAATTGGTGGTAAAATGCCAGATGATGCTTTTTATTATTCGACCAAGGCCATTCAAAATCAGGTTTCTCAGTTAGCCCAATGAAAGCACTGATTAATATTATGCGAGGAGTGCCTCGCTACCTCTGGAGTGGCTGGGGTGCACTTTCGAGTATCTTTTTACTGATTGCGCTTTGGGACTATGCTCACCAGAGTTATGGGCAACTTGTTCTGCCAGCACCTAAAGACTCATTTATTGCGCTTTGGCAAATGTTTCAGCAAGGAGATACTTGGCAAGATATTCAATTAACTTTTAAGCGGGCCATTTTAAGCTGGGTTATTGTGGTAGGGTTTGGTTCTGTTATTGGCATGGTCGCCGGATTATTTGTGACTACATCAATGATGACGCGACCTCTGATGACAATTTTTATGGGAATGCCGCCTATAGCTTGGATAATATTATCAATGATTTGGTTTGGTATGAGTGATACCAGCGTAATATTTACAATAGTCGTGGCTGCGTTTCCATTAGTATTTATCGGTGCCTTACAGGGAACTCGTACACTTGATAATGACTTGCGAGAAATGGCACAAAGTTTTAATGCATCACGCTGGATGATGTTAACCGATGTCTATTTTCCGCATTTATTTTCTTATCTGTTTCCTTCCTGGATTACCGCGCTTGGGCAAAGCTGGAAAATTGTTGTAATGGCTGAATTATTATCAACAAATAATGGTGTTGGCGCGGCTTTAGCGGTTGCAAGAACACAACTGGACACGGTCACTGCGCTTGCACTGGTTGTTATTATGGTTGGCTCTTTGCTGGTTGTAGAATATTTATTACTTGAGCCTATCAAGCGTGAAGTTGAACAATGGCGTAAATAAAGGAATAAAACCTTCGTGGAAAAGCTGAATATTTTACAAACCAAAGATTTAAATTACAGCTTTGGACCCAATCAAGTTTTAAAAAATATTAATATTTCTTTGAATAAAGGCGAAGTGATTTCGATTGTCGGGCCGAGTGGGTGTGGTAAAACGACTTTATTGAGAATTTGTGCCGGATTAGTTAAAACAGCAAATTCCGCGATTATCAATACGTTTCACTCCTGCTCTTTTGCCTTTCAAGATGCACGATTGTTACCATGGCAAACTGCTCTCGATAATATTGCTTTTGGACTTAAAGCTCAAGGTATAGGTCGTGACGAGAGACAGCTTAAAGCCACTGCAATTGCTGAGCGCTTTAATCTAACAATGCAAGATTTAAAAAAGTTTCCACAAGACTTAAGTGGTGGTATGCGACAACGGGTTTCTTTTGCTCGTGCGTTAATTACACAACCAGATTTACTGTTTTTAGATGAACCTTTTTCTGCCCTGGATATTGGATTAAAAAGAGAACTGCAACAAATTTTGATTGAGCAAGTTTGCCAACAACGTTTGTCTGCTTTTTTTATTACTCATGATTTAATGGAAGCGGTTTTAATGAGTCATCGAATCTATGTCATTTCAGGAAGCCCTGGAGAGGTGACACAGCAGTTTTCAATTCCACTGAACCAACTCAAACGTGATGATGAGTTTGTCTACCAAGAGACAGCAAAGTTACTCAACCATCCTGCCATTATGCGCTCATTTGAACTTGTTATCAGGAAAGAACATGCTTGCAATTAGCTCGATTCAACCGTGGCGTGATTGTTTCGATTATCGATCTGCCGTATATGTAGAAGCTTTTCGTCCATTTTTTATCTTTATACCGATTTATCTAGTGTTGTCGATTGTACTATGGGCACTGGTCTGGTCGGGGTTTTGGCAAACCGCTATCTTTGAAAATATACTAGTCTGGCATATTTATGAAATGCTTTTTGGTATTGGTTCTGCTGGCATGGCTGGTTTTATTCTTACTGCTATTCCTGAATTTATAACCGGAACTAAGCCGGTTGTTGGGAAAAAATTATACTATCTATTTTTATTCTGGTTAGGTTGTCGTTTTGCATTTTGGATGATTGATTGGCTCGGTGTAACTTTCGTTGCCCTTGTTAATTTATTATTTACTTGTGTTGTGATTTACTTTATCGCGCAACCGATAATTAGTGATTTTAATCGTCGTCATGTTTCTTTGCTATTGAGTTTTTTAAGTATTGTCGGCGTACAAGTGCTGTTTTACCTGTCATTAACTGATTGGTTAGACATCGATTTTCTAGCGATCAGCCAATTATCTTTAGGTATGGTAATGATACTGATTACGCTAGTTTTGCTTCGCGTGAATATGGGCGTAGTGAATCGTTGGTTGCAACAACAACAAATTGTCAGCGCATTTGTTGTGCGTATTCCTGCATATTCGATTAGTGTTTTTTTAATTGCCCTTTATTCTATTGTTGAATACTTGCTACCTTTTAATAGCATTTTAGGTTGGTTAGGTTTTGCGGTTGGTGCTTCAATCTTAAATCTACTCAATGATTTTGTGATAGATGATGTGAATTTGTTTAGATCACCTCACGTTGTTTTATTAACAATAATTTTCGTATTAATGGCTTGCGGATACTTTTTTATGGGATACGACCATCTTAGCCATCAACTGCAAGCAGTTAATCATTTCAGACATTTTTTAACGACCGGTGTCTTTGGCTTATCATTTTTTGTAATAATGTCGATTGTTACAACTTTGCATACTGGCAGACCATTAGCAATTAATAGTGGGACTATTTTAGGGGCGCTTTGTATTTTGGTTGCGACCATGATGCGTGTGGGTATCGCTTGGTGGCCGGAGTTGTCAGCCAACTTGTACTTTTATTCAGCATTAATTTGGGGTGCTGCATTTATTATCTATTTGCTAACATTTTTCAATTTTTTGACAGAACCAAAGTTAACAGAGTTCAAGTTATCAGAATCCATGTTAACAGAATCCATGTTAACAGAATCTAAAGTGACACACCCAAGAAGACGCAATGATTAATGAAGATAATTTAATACGCTGGCAGAAATTAATGAGTGCTTTACAATTGCCCGCGAATCAAGATGTATTTAACGATATTATTAAAGCATATAACGAAAAACATCGTTATTATCATAATTTTTCACATATTGCCGCAACGCTTCAACATTTAGATAAGGTTCAATCCCTGATTGAAAATCCTGAGTTGGTTGAACTTGCGCTGTGGTTTCATGATGCTGTCTACGCCCCCTTCTCTTCAACAAATGAGAGAGACAGTGCTGATTGGGCTGTTCAGTTTTTACAAGATAATCAAGTGGATTATCAGCGAATAAAAAAAGTTGAATCTTTAATTATGGTGACACTACATGATACACAAAATACCGCCGAAATCATGAAGGTTGATGAGCAGTGGATGATTGATATTGACCTTGGTATTTTAGGTGCACCCGAAAAAGTCTATCAACAGTTTGAAGATAATGTAAGAAAAGAGTATAAACGTGTCCCTTTGTTTATTTATAAGCGTAAACGCCGTGAAATACTCAAAAATTTTTTACAACGAGAAAATATTTACAATACTGCAATCTTTCAACAAAAATATGAAGATATTGCGAGAAAGAATTTATTAAGTGCTATCGAGAAGCTGAATTAAAGTAGATCTTATAAAATGTTAATATCAATAAATAAAATACAAAGTTTGCTAATTCTATCGTTAATCATCATGCTTCTTATTACTTTGGTTGGGTGTGCTTCTGGGCCGACAAAGTTTATGCCAGATGCGAAGTATAAACTTTCTGGAAAGCTTGAAAAGGCCATTAAAATTTATACATTAGGTGGTAGTAGCTATAAAGCACGACAAACAACAATGATGATGGCAGGGAATGTATTTGTTACTGTACCAAAAGAAAAGACATCAGAAGAAACAGCGTCAAATATTAGCCGTGGACTGCGTTTTATGCATGGTAAAAGTTTGGAAAAAATATTTAATGAAAATAAGGTTTTTCTAAGCTCAGAATATGTGGGTGATGAACCAGAAAATGAAAACTATCAAACATTTTTAAAAGTTACCTTCTTAAAAGTTTACCAAGGTGAAGATGGCTGGCCATTAGAAATTGAAGCGCACTATATATTACAAGATGATAGCGAAATTTTGCTTGATAAAAAATATTCAGTGACTACAAATTCGGCTAGTGCATTACTTAATTGCAGCAATTGCCTTCCCTCATATGTCGCTTTAGAGAAACTCAATCAACTCGTACTGGCTGATATTAACACTGCTATTGGTGGTCATATGTTTGAAAAGGTTTCGCAGAAAAATAATCGTTAGCATAATGCAATGGCTGCCGCTCATGCAGGCGTGCGATCACAATAAGTGCTAGAGAACTTTGTTGGTTAGATAGGTATAAACTCCTATATGTGAATTATAGGGTTAGCATTTTAAATTAAAAATGAAAACCCTATCTATTTAAGTCGAAGTGCTAAATTAAGTTAAATTATTAAATAATATTTAATTAAAAGCCTCCACTATTACAGTGGGTGCCAAAACAGTCATCTCCTCCACTCGATATACCACTAATATAAATTGTGCCTAAGTACTTTTCGGCTTCATACTTTCCATCGTTAATTCTCACGAGAATTTCATGGAGTCCCGTCGTTGGGGTATAAAGATTAATACTCCGGTTTCCAGTTAAAGATGTAATGGTAACTTCCTTTTTTGTTGCATAACGATTTTCTACTTTTGTGGCGATTACTGAAATCTTTGAATAGATATTTGCGGTATTGGGTGCGGTTGCGTATTGATCAATAATCCATTCTACATTAACCGTCGCTACATTATCTGATGGTGAATATGGTTGTGAACGATTATTGATTTGGGGTGCATTTTGAAAAAGAACTTCTTTTTTCGAGCACATGGGAGTTGAAGAACTAATATCTTTCATGACCCAGATTTGTCCTGGACCTGAACTATGATTTCGACTGTCAGTAAAAGTGTAAGTGAGATAAGCATTACCTTCGGAATTTGATTTATCGAACCCTCTGTACCCCCCTAAAGAATCATAAAAATAAATATCATCATTTCTAGACACATAGTATGCACCATCTCCTTTGATTCTGTGAGAGCCATTGATTAATAGTCGCTGATGAGAGACTGCCGCTAAAAAATCTACATCAAAATCGTAGTCTACATCACAACTTCCATTACATTCTTCAGGAGTAATATTAGCCGATGCACTTCCTTCAAAGACTGCACCCGATTTGCAAAAGTATGGCATGGAAGACCAATACTCTGGAGTAGTGGCATTAATATTTGATAAGCAGCCAATAAATAAAGAGGCAACACTAAAAGCTTTAAGTTTATATCTGTTCATTGATAATCCCTGTTCCTTTATAGAGGAAAAAATAATATTACGAGTGCGCTAATAACGCAAAAGTTATTATAAAGCCTTTTTCGAAATATGAAACAGTGTTTGAAAATCAACTAATAAAATAAAAGCGATTGGTATGTTTAATGAGAATATTAAACTCATTGTAGAGGCTGGTTAAGTTTGATGTTCCGCTAGGGAAATATAATTTAATTATTTTTTATTATTAATTGTTTGGTGACTTTGGAATAAATTTAGTTAATGTGCTTTTTACAAAGCAATTAATAATTTAACTTTGCTATTAGAAAAATAAATACTTATAAATATTCAACTTATTTGCCTTAAAAAACAGGTAAAAATCAAATTCAACGTTAAATACTTATACCTAGTAGCAATAAGCGCTAATCCGAAAGTCAGTATTTATTTACATCAAAAACATTATTGGCGCTACGGCATATTTTTTCAATCAAGAAATATCAATATAAATTCAATTTCACAAAAAAAATAGAAAAACTATTTTTATTTTATGAGAAAAAATTTTTGATAGTGTTATTCCTAGTACGGTCTAAATAATTATTATAAAAATTTAATAACAAATCTTTCTCGGGAGGATTAATTGTGAAATCAAAAAATCGATATGGGTTGATGTATAGTGCTGTTCGAGCTGTATTGTTGGCGGGTGTTTCAAGTTCAATGATGACTGTTCCAACAGTCTTTTCTGCTGAACTGGAAGAAGGAAATACTGAAGCTAGCGAAGCAGAAAATAACATTATTATTGTGGGCTCCCGGATTAAGCGGGAAGATTTTGATTCAGCCAGTCCAATTATTACTGTTGATGCTGCCACATTAAAGCAAACCGGATATACCAATATTGAAGACGCGCTTAATGAATTGCCGCAGCTAGGAATTGGAACTAATCTCGGTAATAATGGAACTTCAGGTACAGAAACCGGCGCATCATTTGCTAATTTACGTTCAATGGGTTCAGGAAGAACATTAGTCTTGATCAATGGTAAAAGAATGGTTCCTTCGAGCCTTTCACAAACTTCGGTAGATCTATCAAATATACCAGTCGCAATGGTTGAGAAAGTTGAAATATTAACTGGCGGTGCCTCAGCTATATATGGTTCAGATGCTATTGCTGGTGTGATTAACGTAACGCTTAAAACTGATTACCAGGGATTCCAGATCAGTTTGGGAGGTAGTATTCCTGAACATGGTGGTGCTGAAACTCAATCAATGTCACTCGCAATGGGCGGTGAATTTGGCGGTGGTAAAGGTAATATATCTGGCGGTTTAAATTTTTCTAATTCAGAGAGGTTATTGCAAACTCAGCGAGACTTTACGACTGGTACGGGATATATTAGCACTGTTGCTAACCCAGCAAATCAAAGTACTTATGATGGTGTTCCAGATGTTTTAATTCTTAGAGATACAACGATTAGCTGGTATCCAGAAACGGGCGGTGTTACTTCTTTTAATCCAATAAATGGTGCAATAGAAACTTATTATATGAATGCTAATGGTGAATTAGTATTAAATGAATTGCCGCAATACGGATCTAGAGGTGAAGTACGCGAAGGTGGTCCAGGATTTTCTTTTGGTGATTATATATTTCAACTTAGAAGTAAGCAGCAAGTTGTTAACTCTTTTCTAAATTTAAATTATGAAATTGATGAAAATCTTTCTTTCTATTCCAGTTTACAAATAGCTTCAACCAGTAGCGATGGGGATTTTCAACCAAATTATTTACCAGATGCTGTAACGGTTTACAGAGACAACCCTTTTAATACGGATTCTGTCAATGCTTATATGGATGCTCGTGGAATTACTGAGTTATCACCTGCTACGGGACAACTGGTTTTTCGAACAACCACAGATTTAGGAACACGACAGCAGTTTAATGAGCGAACAACTTATACCGCAATCTTTGGTTTAAATGGATTCTTTGGTGACTGGGATTGGGATGTATCAGTTCAACATGGTGAGTCAAAGTCCAGTACAGTAGGCGGTGCAGGTTTTGCCTACCGAGATCGATTATACGCTGCCTACGATGTTGTACTTGGTGCAGACGGTCCGGAGTGTAGAACAATGGTTGATGAGGGTTGTTTACCGCTACGTGTTTTGGGTGAAAATACCGATCAAGCGGCTATTGATTGGGTGACTGCTATAACTACACAGAGTCAGCTTAACACCCAATCAATTTTTTCTGGCTATATTACTGGTGAAGTATTTGAGTTGCCCGGTGGAAGTGCGAGTGTAGTTTTGGGTGCAGAGTACCGTGAAGATACGATTTTATTTAATCCTGATCCCGCGGAGCGAGGCGGTATTATTTTATTAGCCGGTGAAAATAATCCGGTACCAGAATCAAAATTAGATGTCTCTGAAGTATTTACTGAAATTAACCTACCAATTGTTGATATGCTAGAAATTGGTGCGGCTTATCGCTCATCAGATTACAGTACAGTTGGCAGTGTTGATGCTTGGTCTGCTACTTTGGATTTCAGACCAATTGAAGATTTAGCATTTAGGGTAACCAGTTCAACCAGTATTCGAGCGCCGAGTGTTTATGAATTATTTAATCCTGGAAATACAATTTTTAATATTATTCAGGATCCCTGTGATAACCAAAATGTAGTTCGTGGTTCTAATCCTGCTGTCCGAGCCGCAAACTGTGCTGAGGATGTGGGTGAAGACTTTACTGATCCATTGAGTGGTGCTACCCGTGCAACACTCGCAGGAGGTAATGCAGAACTTGAACCTGAGGAAGCTGATACAATTACTGCGGGTTTTGTAATAACGCCCACTGCTGTACCTGGACTAAATATGTCTATAGATTGGTGGCAAATTAAATTGACAAATAAAATTGATACCAAACAAGTGGCAAATATTTTAATCGATTGTTACGACTCTCCTGGACTGGAAAATAGTGCTTGTGGTGCAATTACTCGGCGAGCCAGTGATAACGCTATTATTAAAGTTGATGGTGGTCAGGTTAATATTGGTGAGGTTGATCTGGAAGGGTTTGATATCAGTCTGGAATATCGTTTTGAGGCCGCAAAATTATTTGAAGATATGCCTGGTAGCTTTGGGCTACGCTTAATCACCACCAAGCTTGAGGAAAATACCATTAACGATGATGATGTTATCACCATTCAAGCTGGAGATTATGATAATCCTGAGTGGGCCGGTACTTTTACTGCGAGCTACAATGCGGATCATTGGGGCGTTAATCTTAATACCATATTTCGAGGATCTTCGCTGGCTGATCCAGATTTGAATACAGTTGACAATTCAGGTAATCCTGTCAATTATGATGAAGCCTATCCTAATGGGAATGGCGAAGTTGACACGCTCTATCGATTTGACTTAAATGGCTATTATGCGCTATCAAGTTCTACGACTTTGTCATTTGGTGTTCGTAATTTAACTGATGAAGAACCGCCAAGAGTAACCGGTTTTTTCTCGGGAAGAAATGGTGCGGCTGACGTGATAGGTCGAACTTATGTAATGAATGTTACTATGGATCTATAGTAATAAACTGTGTTTTCAATTGAGAGCAAGCAGAGTTCTACTTTGTTTGCTTTCTCATAAGTTTTATCGAATATTAAATCGATGGTTACTCGGTTAGATGTTGTACTTTTAAAATGATAAAGTGTTTATTCTATCCCCAACTGCAACAATAATTTTTCTTTGTAAGTTTGACTGACATTAACTTTATCACCTGTTTTTAATACAGCGGCATATTGACCATCTGCCAGCGTTAAAAATTCGCTAACCAGTGACAGGCGTATCATTGCTGTTCGATGAACGCGAATAAAATCATTCACTGGCAAATGTTTTTCAAGGTGACTTAAACTAACCCTGTGTAGAATGACCTGATCATCTAAGTGTAACTCGACGTAATTACCTGCCGTAGATAGCCAATTGATTTTATCGACATCAATTAATTGAATACGTCCTACCGAGCGTACAATCAGTGTATCCAATTTTTTTAAGTGATCGTCAGCTACGGCTTTTAATTGTGCGACTTGCTGAGTTTGTTGCTGATTGTTAAACATGAGCTGTTCGACTCTTTGAATCGTTTTATGAAAGCGAACATCATCAAAAGGTTTAAGCAAATAATCGAGTGCACATAGTTCAAAAGCCTCAACAGCGTGAACATCGTAAGCGGTTACAAACACGATAAAAGGGGGCGAATCCAGCGACTGTAATTGCTGACATACAGTTAACCCATCGAGTCCCGGCATTTTGATATCTAAAAATACAACATCGGGGGTATTGGTTTGGACGCTTTGTATCACTTGATCGCCTCGATTGACTTCTCCGACAACCTGCCAGTGATCGAATTCTTGAAGTGAATAACGGATATTGGTTCTGGCTAGACTTTCGTCATCGACAATCAATGCTCGAAGTTTTGGCTTATTCGTCATTACTGGCTATCCTTGAACTGGCAAAGTGAGTGCTACTTGATATTGCTGAGCGTCTTGGTGAGTTTTAAAGGCAATGTCTTGTTGATATAAAATATCTAATCGTGCTTTAAGATTGGTTAATCCAATACCAAACCCAGATTCAGAATGCTCTGCTGGTTGATGAGTATTTGCTACCTTCAGCGAAAGATCTTTGGCGGTTGCTGATATTTCAATGGTTAATACCATTTGTTGACCTTGTGCCTCAAGACCGTGTTTAATTGCATTTTCAACAAAAGTTTGCAATAAAAATGGGGGACATTCCTGATTTTTAATTGCTCTATTGTCAATAATGTTAATTGCCAATTTGTCTTCAAATCTAAGAGATTGTAGCGACAGATAATCTTTAACAAACTCAAGCTCATTTTCAAAGTTGACTAATTTTTGGCTGCTGGCTTCTAAAGCATAGCGTAATAGATCACTCAGTCGGCTAATTGCACTGAGTGCTTGCTTTTTATCTGAAATTCTAACCAGACTGGCAATTGAGTTTAATGCATTAAAGAGAAAGTGAGGTTCTAGCTGAGACAATAATGATTGTATACGAAATTCGCTTAACTGTAGTTCTAGCTCGATATTAGTTTGTTTTGCCCGTAATGCCTCAAGGCGGTTAGCATTGTAACGACGATAATATAAGACCGCCAAACAAGCCCCCAAAACCGCGCTAAACAGTAAAACACAAAACACCCAGACAAATAAGGGAAGAGATAAAAAAACTTCTAACAAGGTTTTATCAAATGCCTGGCGCATATACCGATAAGAAATTGTTTCGATGAGTATGGTAAAGGGAGACCAAACAATAAATAACAGGCTCGAAGTGGCTAATATCGACAGTGTTTTTTTCTCTTGCGCTCGCTGTAAGAGCCAATAAAAAATCGGTGTAATCAGCATCCAGGGGACAAAACTGATTAAATAGCTGACTATTTTGTGTGCAATTTCTGGATCAGTTCCAGACCGATTGGCGTCTAAAATAGTGGCAATTAGCGCCATCGTTATAAATACGAGCCAAACCGCGAAACAAGCGATTAATGCTCTGGTATTAAAATTGAGTGTCTTCATAGGGCAAGAATAGCGAAAAGACGGGGGTTATAAAAGCTAACTTAAACCAGTACAGCGGTAATTGAAATCATTTAATAGATTAATGACTTTATGTGACTTGTGTACTAGAAAGGTTTAATTCAATAGGGATTGTGAGTAGAATATCCACCTTATATTTCACAAACGTGGGAAACTTCATAGAATGGACATTCAAGTCATAATTCTTGCTGCTGGTAAAGGCAGCCGGATGAAGTCTCGTCTTCCAAAAGTTCTTCATCAACTGGCTGGCAAACCGCTGGTACAACATGTTATCGATAGTTGTCATTTGATGGGAGCTAATCATTGTCATCTGGTGATTGGTCACGGTGGTGATGAAGTTAAAAATACGGTGAATGGTAACCACATACAGTTGAGCTTTGTTGAACAAACTGAGCAGTTAGGAACTGGCCATGCGGTGCAAGTTGCCATCGATGGGCTTAAAGAGAACACGCCTACCCTGATTTTATATGGTGATGTGCCGCTGATTCATCACGATACGCTGGCCCAATTAGCTGAAATTCATTTGGCTGATCCTAAAGGTATTGCGTTGATGACCTGTTATTTAGATGCTCCAACCGGTTATGGACGAATTACTCGCGGTGATGATGGTCAGGTTACAGGCATTGTTGAGCACAAAGATGCAACACCTGAGCAGCATCAAATTAATGAAGTTAATACTGGGATCTTGTGTTGTAACTCATCACAATTGGCCGATTGGGTTGGGCGACTATCGAATGATAATGCTCAGGGAGAGTATTATTTGACCGATATTATTGCGATGGCGGTTGAAGATGGTCATCAAGTAACAACGGCGCAACCAATTGAAAATTATGAGGTCGAAGGTATCAATACATTACGCCAACTGGCTGAGTTAGAGCGAGTCTGGCAAATGCGTATGGCTGAAATGTTGATGGATGGTGGCGTAACTTTTCGTGATCCAACCCGATTTGATTTAAGAGGCACGTTATCTTGTGAGGCAGACGTTGTGATTGACGTTAACTGCGTTATTGAAGGCCGTGTTGTGCTTAAACAAGGGGCTTATATTGGACCAAATGTTTGCTTGAAAGATTGTACTATTGGGGCCAATTCAGTGATTAAAGCCAATAGTGTGGTTGAAGAGTCCATTGTTGATAAAAACTGCAATGTAGGGCCATTTGCGCGTCTTAGACCTGGCACTCACTTATGCGATAACGCACATGTTGGTAACTTTGTTGAAATGAAAAAGACAACCTTAGGTGAAGGCTCAAAAGCCAGCCATTTAGCCTATGTTGGTGATTGCACTGTCGGCAAGTCGGTAAATATTGGGGCAGGAACGATTACTTGTAATTATGATGGTGTGAACAAATTTCAGACTATTATTGAAGATGGTGCATTTATTGGTTCAGATACCCAATTAGTCGCACCCGTTAAAGTCGGCAAAAATGCAACTGTTGGCGCTGGAACGACAGTGACCAGTGATGTTAGTGATAATGCACTTTGCATTTCTCGTGTAAAACAAACTGAAAAAATTGGTTGGAAACGTCCAACAAAGAAGAATTAGTGACGAGGTAAATATTTCAATGTGTGGAATAGTTGGTGCAATTGCACAGCGTGATATCGCAGAAATTTTAATTGAAGGGCTGAAACGCCTTGAATATCGTGGTTATGATTCGGCGGGACTGGCCGTTATTAGCGATGACAAAATTGCCCGATTGCGCCGGGTTGGTAAGGTTGCCGAACTGCAAAAAGCAATGGCTGATGAGCCGATTGATGGCAAAATAGGTATTGCGCACACGCGTTGGGCAACGCATGGCGAGCCTAACGAAAAAAATGCGCATCCACATTTTTCTAATGATGAAATTGCAGTAGTGCATAATGGCATTATCGAAAACTATGAGCCATTACGCGAAGAACTCAAATCACAAGGATACACTTTTAGCACTGATACCGACACCGAAGTGATGGCTCACTTAATTGAAAGAGAGCGTAAATCAAGCGACTCACTGTTACAAGCAGTACTAAAAGCCACACACTTATTAGAAGGTGCCTATGGTACCGTGGTCATGGAAAGATCACAGCCCGAAAAGTTGGTCGTTGCCCGCTCAGGTAGCCCCTTAGTTTTAGGTAAAGGAATTGGCGAAATGTTTATTGCCTCTGATCAACTTGCCCTCCTTGCTGTTACCCGCCAGTTTATGTTTCTGGAAGAAGGTGAAGTGGCCGAAGTGTCTCGTCGTGATGTCACCATACTCTCACCCGATGGCGATATTGTTGAGAGAGAATTTGAAGAATCAACGATTCAGCATGATGCCGGTGACAAAGGGCAGTTTCGTCACTTTATGATGAAAGAGATTTTTGAACAGCCAACATCTATTAATAATACCCTCGAAGGCCGGCTAAACAACAACTCGGTAATTACTGAATCATTTGGCAATCGTGCACCAGAATTATTGGCAAAAGCTGAGTCAGTACAAATTATTGCCTGTGGTACCAGCTTTCATGCAGCAATGGTTGCGAAGTACTGGATTGAATCAATGGTTTCTATTCCGTGTAATGTTGAGATTGCCAGCGAATACCGCTACCGCAAAACCGTAGTTGTGCCAAATTCCCTGTTTATCAGTATTTCACAGTCCGGTGAAACGGCAGATACCTTAGCTGCGCTGCGTATCGCAAAGCAACAAGGATTTATGGCCAGTTTAACCATTTGTAACGTGCCAGGTTCATCATTAGTACGTGAATCCGATATGGCCTTTATGACACGTGCAGGGACCGAAATTGGAGTTGCTTCAACTAAAGCTTTTACTACCCAATTAACGGGTTTGTTAATGCTTGCTACTGCGTTAGCACAAAGTAAAAAGACTTTACCTGAATCAGAAATCACCAATATCGTCAGTCAGCTAAAGCGCTTGCCAATTGATATTAATGAAGCACTTTCAATGGATAAACGCATTGAAGAAATGGCAGAAGAGTTCAATGAAAAAGAACACTGTCTATTTTTGGGTCGTGGTGAGCAATATCCTATTGCGATGGAAGGTGCGCTAAAACTGAAAGAGATTTCTTACATTCATGCCGAAGCTTATGCTGCTGGAGAATTAAAACACGGGCCTTTAGCGCTTATCGATCAAGATATGCCGGTAGTGGTCGTTGCACCAAATAATGAATTGATTGAAAAATTAAAGTCAAATATGGAAGAAGTTCGGGCTCGCGGCGGTCAATTATATGTGTTCGCTGATAAAGAAAGTGAGATTGCGGAAAACAATGGAATTAAAATTATTCATTGTTCAGCTAGCAGTCATTATATTGCGCCTATTATCTTTACGGTTCCATTGCAGCTGTTGTCATACCATGTTGCGGTAATTCGAGGAACAGATGTTGATCAACCACGTAATCTCGCCAAATCGGTCACAGTGGAATAGAACACATCTCCTTATAATGGAAAAAAAGAATAGAACAAATGAGGTCAAAATGAAGTTATATCAAAATGCTATGGGGTTACTGATGCTGGGAGTTGGTCTAATTGGTCTGCCCGCATCAGCAAAACAAAGCCCTAACTTTGAACAAGGTACCGAGTATCAAATTATTGCACCGAAAGAAAGTGAAAAACCTATCATTGAAGAGTTTTTTAACTATGCTTGTGGCGCTTGTTTTTCAATGGAAAAGTTAGCTAGTGAAATCCAAAATGAAAATCCTGGTGTTGAATTTAAACTGATCCCGGTTGAATTAAACCCTTCCTGGAAAATTTATGTCAAAGCTTATTATATCGGCGAAAAACTAGCGGTACTTGATAAAAGTCATATGGCACTTTTCCGTCGAATTCATGTTGATAAAAAACCAATTCGCAACGACGATGATTTAAAAGATTTCTACGTAAGTCTCGGGGTCGATGCTGCGGAATATGATAAAGTCGCCAAGTCTTTTTGGCTAAATACTCAAATACGTATGTCAAAACAATATGCAATGAAAAGTAAAGTGATTGGCACACCGACTTTTGTGATTAATAAGCGATATAAACTGGAAAATAAGGAATTGGGTTCTGGGGATAGAATCAAACAGGCTATTCGCGAGTTTTCGCAAATTGACACCGCTCCAGCTGAGCAAGCGACTGAGCAATAGCGCTGACAATACACCAAGTTATTCGATAATTAATTGATTTTTAATTGGATTACCATAGCTTGGTGCTCTCTTTCTTAAGTCTGAATTTTTATTATTTAAATATTTCCTATCCTTTAAAGTCTTTCCCATCGCTCCAATCTTTCACTATCTATTCTTTTCGAAATGAATAGATTGAATTGCCTGTGGTTGCTTATTGACCAAATTTTGATGTGATTTATCTCGTATTATTTGGGTAAGGTTTCCGATTGAAATAAAAATTTACATTTACCATCCGACCAAATCTCATATACACTCGTCATAGTAATCAGTCGCCTGTGGCTTGAAAGAATATGGGGAAAATCATGAAGAAAACACTACTTGCATTAATGTTATCAGTATCATCGACAACGCTGGTTGCTGAATCTGAGCAATGTAACTTTACGACAGATTATAATATTAATATTGAATCGGAACAAATTCGCTTTACCCAAACTGATGGAGACACATTTGAGTTTGCTGGAGAAAAATTATTAATTAATGATAAGGCGGTTAAACTGAATGATGAGCAGCTAAAAGCCAGTTTGGCGCTACAGCAAAAGGCACGCGAAATGGTACCTGTAATTGCTGAAGTTGCTATTGAAGGTGCAGAATTGGGTATTAAGGCTGCTACTATGGTTGTTACTGCGCTATTTGCCGATGATGAAGCCGCGCAGCAAGAATTAATGCTACCAATAGAGGCTTTAACGAAAAAACTAAAAACACACGTTTCTTCAACTCAATTTAATATTGAGCAATTAGAGCAAACCTTGGACAATGCTTTTGATGAAGAGTTTTCTCAGGCGATTGAAGCGGCAGTTGCAAAATTTTCAGGTAAAATGGTTGGCAGCGTTTTAACCACCTTATTTTCGGGTGATAATGAAGAAATGAAGGACTTTGAATTCAGAATGGAAAATCTAGAATATCAAGTGGAAGAGTATGTTGAAAAAAATGCTGAACAGCTTGAGAAAAAAGCCAGCAAACTGTGTGAGGAATTAGTTAAGCTGGAAGTCTATGATGCGGTTTTAGAAACCGTACCTGGTTATCCAAAGGGAGGATTATTTGAGCCAAAACCAGGTCGGCATTTTGACTTTGAAGGATTTAATATTAAAAAATCTTCTGACGATTCGAATGAAGAAACAAACGAATCAATTTAACTCAAATTAAATTTTCGACATTAAGCCATTCATAGTCTAATTATGAATGGCGTTATATCCCCCTCCAAATAAGCTATCTATTAATATTGCAAATTCGAGGCTAAAATTTTAGTGCTTACAATTTATTAAAAATTTTTTATCAGATAGACTAAAACTAACGGCGATTTTAATAGAAAATATAAATAGGAGAAAGCTCATGGATGTATCAAAAAAGCAACTGCTTGAGGCGGCAGATAATAATATTATATCGCATCAGCAGGCTCTATCGCTTTACCAATATTTAGTTGTTCAATCTAAAGATGTGCCAGGTTTTACATTTACTCATGTACTTTATTACTTGGGTGGACTGATTGCCATTGGTGCTATGACGTTGTTTATGAATTTAGGTTGGGAGTCATTTGGCGGCGCTGGAATAATTTTAATTTCTGGCTGCTACGCTGTTATTGGATTAAGTGTTACCAATCTCTTTGCTAAAAAGAATTTGATAATTCCTGCTGGTATTTGTGCGACATTTGTTGTTTGTTTAACGCCACTAGCTATTTATGGTTTTCAACAATGGTTAGGTTTTTGGCCCGATGATAGTACCTACCGAGACTATCATCGATATATCAAATTGAATTGGCTGTATATGGAATTTGGCACATTAGCTGTTGGTGTCATTATTGCCTGGAAGTATAAATTTCCTTTTTTAATTATGCCAATAGCTGTGACACTTTGGTATATGACAATGGATATTACTGTGCTTCTTGCTGAAGATCGTTCTTGGGAATTAAGACAACTGGTTTCACTATATACCGGTTTGCTCATGATTGGCTTAGCCATTTGGATTGATATCCGAACAAGTAAACAAGCAGACTATGCCTTTTGGATTTATATTTTTGGTGTCATTGCTTTTTGGGGCGGGTTAACTCTCCAAAACTCTGACAGTGAGCTGGCGAAATTTTTCTATTTTTGTATTAATCTTGTGATGATTGGCGTGGGTGTATTACTGGTACGCAGAGTTTTTGTGGTTTTTGGTGCGCTTGGGTGTTGTGGGTATCTGGGTTATTTGGCGTCTAATGTATTTAGAGATAGCTGGTTATTTCCTGTTGCTCTAACCGCGATAGGGTTGGGTGTTATTTACTTGGGGATTCTTTGGCAAAAGCATGAGCTGTCAATTACGCAACGCTCCCATGCATTATTGCCTGCGTCGATTCGGCAACTGCTTGAGTCAAAACAATAAACAGGAATATCATCAATTTTAATTTTTTAAATCTAAATTGTTTTTTTATGTCGAGTACTTAAAATGTAGCATTAAAGATGTTGCATTGAAATTATTAACCAATTTTAAACGTAGTCTTTTAAAAGACGCATCTACTTTTTTAAAATTAAAAAAATAAGTTTAAATAACTCACTATATGGTGGTGTAACATGTTACATGAGTTGATTATAGGCTTGATTTAAGACAACGTTGATTAGAACTATGCAAACAATAAGTGTCATTAATACCATCATTGTGCCTCGCGGTATGGAGTCTATCGCAGAAAAAGTTCGTGAAGAGTATGTCTTGTATTTCAGCCAACAGGCAGGATTTGTCAGTTCAACCTTTTATCAAGCAATCAACCGTGAAGACGATGGTGCAATAAAATACATTAACACGGTGGTATGGGAAAGCTATGAACACTACCAGGAAGTTGTCAATATTGGCTTTACTAATCAAGATGGTAGAAATCTAGATGGCAAGAAAGTTTTAGGTAAAGGCTTTCCCGAGCCGATTAAAGTTTCACCGGGTCAATATGTTGTTTTAGCACACACTGAATAAAAGCTAACTAAACGTGATTTAATTGTTGTCGTAAAAGCCTCTGTGCTGAAATTTGCAAAATATGTAAGTAATCACATAGAATGTGCGCCAATTTAAACAACGACTGCCTAATGGTTGTAAACAAGTGAGAATCGAGTGGCTTACCGCGATCGCACTAGTACTAAAATAAAAGGTGCAATTCTGGCGCAGCTGGTGAAACTTACCTATCGCCTGCCTAAATTAATGGTCTTTGGATTTGCGTATCTGGTTAATTTAATCAGTCGTTTGACCCGTTCTCGTTCAAACCGAGTTATCCGCCAGAATTTGGCTCTTTGTTATCCAGAATTATCTGTGCCAGAAACAGAACAACTGATCAAACAAATACACTTTCATAATGCTTGTTTACTTAGCGAATTTGCAACTGCGTGGTTAGGTCGGCGTGATCAAATCCTGAATCAAATAGGCCAAATTCACCATCAATCAGTCATTGATGATTTACTGGAGCAGAATAAAACGGTTGTTGTTGCGGTATTACATCTTGGTAATTGGGAATATTTGTGGCAATGGTTGCAAATTCATTATCCAGCGTTTGGTATGTATCAACCATCAAAATTTAAACAATTAGATGAGATTGTTCTTGAGTCACGTACCAAATTTGGTGGTAAAGCGCATTCGACTGATCCCAAGGGCATTATGGGATTACTAAAGCAGTTGCGCCAGCATGGAGTGATGATGATTTTACCCGATCAGGCACCGCGTGAAGGTGCCGGTATATATACGCCATTTTTTGGACATCCTGCCTACACCATGACGTTATTGCATAAACTATTGATAAAAAGTGGTGCAACGTTGGTTTTTGGCAATAGCATTAGAAATACCCAGCAATCCTGTTTTGATATTCATCTTGAGAAGGCAAGTTTTGATTGTCACGAACCTTCAGTTGAAGTTTTTAACCAACAGATGAATCAGCAGATCGAAGCGATTGTCAGGCGCTGGCCAGCGCAATATCAGTGGAATTACAAGCGTTTTAAGCGACAACCCGAAGGTAAAAAAATATACGATTAGCGGATAGTATTAATAGATTGAATTTCTTCCATTAGCATAAATCCGCCTCAGTATTCAAAAAGATAAGGTAAAGATTTGATTCTGTGGACTCGATTAGTGGAAACAGGCATCCATATTTTCGAGCCAGACAGCTGCTTCATATTTGCCCGGTAAATTAAATAATACCATCATGACCACCCATTTAAGTTGGTCTAAATCAACCGGTTTATCCGACTTAAGAGCCATCACTCGGTCGATAACCGCTTCTCTGCTGTGAGAATCCAGTACACCAACTTGTTCTAAAAAGTATAGAAACCCTCGACTGGAAACTGTCAGGTGATGTTGTTCATAAGGATGATAAACTCGAGTGCTCTGTTGTGAAGCTTCGCTGGGTGCAAAGTCTTTCGAGCTGGTATCAACCAGCCCATCGAGCCAGTCCAGCGCACAATTGATTTCGCCACTTTGGAAACCAACGTCTTCTAATTCGCTAACTAATGACTGCGCTTTTTCTACCGGTACAAATTCATCTTCTTGAAAACGTTCGAAGATATACATCAGTACATCCATCACTTCAGCTTTCATTAAGACTCCCCAAAATAAGTAATTTTATCGACGGATGTATCCTCCAGCTGTATTGATTACCCGCCCCTCTAATTCCAGCATGAGTAGTTTATTGGTCGCAGCTTCTACTGTCAATTCACTCCTTTGAATGATAGTGTCTAATGGGGTAATGTCATAATCGATACACCTTAAAAATGCGCTAGTTTGCTCATCAATCGAGGTATCTATCTCAGTTGTTCGATATTTCTCATCTAATTGTACTCCAGATTGTTTTTTCTCAGTTAGAACTGATAGTGCGGGTTGCAGTCTAGTCTGCGCTAAAGGGCGGTGTGCCATAATCTCTTCTAATATATCTTCGGCAGTTTCTGTTAATTTTGCGCCTTGTTTAAGTAAAGCGTGGCAACCTTTTGCTAGTGGATTATAAATTGAGCCGGGCACCGCGAACACATCTCTGCCCTCCTCGAGTGCGATTCTGGCAGTAATCAGACTGCCACTTTTTGCCGCCGCTTCAACCACGAGTGTGCCACAAGATAAGCCTGCAATAATGCGATTACGTTGCTGAAAGCTACCTTTGTTAAAGGTTTCATCAGGGAATTTTTCTGATACCAGTAATCCATGATGCGCAATTTGATAGGCTAATTCACGGTGTTGCGCTGGGTAAATACGGTTTAATCCTGTACCGGTAACAGCCACCGTATAGCCGCCGTTAATAAGCGCGGTACGATGTGCCTGTCCATCAATGCCGAGCGCCATACCGCTGGTAATGGTTACTCCCTGATTGACCAGTTCTCCGCACAGATTTTCAGTAATACACAGTCCTTGAGATGTTGGGTTACGACTGCCAACAACCGCTAATTGGAGTGATTGCAAGAGTTCAGCATTGCCTATGGTGAAGAGTAAAATGGGGGGAGAATGAATATTTTTTAATGGGCGTGGATACAAAGTCGAGGTAATGGGAATAATCTGGCGGTTAGCAACATTTGCCCAGTCCATCAATTGCTCGAGCTTGCTTTCATCAACATTGTAGCGGTTTTGAATTTGCTTGCCAGACAAACCGCACTCAGCGAGTTGTTCTGTACTTGCTTTAAATACTTGCTGCGCACTACCGAAATACTCAATTAACCTGACCGCAGTAATATTACCAATCCCGCGAATCAATTTGAGCGCAAGGGTGTATTTAAGTTCATCTGTTTCTAGAGAATCGGTTTTAAGATGCTCGTTTTTAAGGTGATCGGATGAGGTTAATTGGGGGTGTGGTGAAAAAAGGTCTTGTGATTTCATTGTTCTAGCATCCTTGCTTAGTTGAATTAGTTGCTAAGTTATTAATAAGTCTACTAATAACAAGTTAAATGAGATAAAGGGCAATAAAAACCGTTATATGAATACTCGACGATTAATTACCCCGATATTTTTAATAAGGCATTTTTACCTTGTCGTAAACGTGAATGGTTTTTTCTGCTTTCAATACCAGCGCCAAACTGACTTTTTCAAAAGTTCTGAAAATCATTAATCGACCTGCCAACTCATCGGGCAAAGTTACATGCTCTTTATGATTAGTGACCGTATCTTTGACTTTTTCAAACGTGCTGACAGTATTGTCATCGCGGCGTCGCTGGGTCGCAATATTGTCAACGATGGTTTTTCCACGCTGATAGATTGATAAGACATGTCCAACTTCCATGCCCTCTCGATCGCCTCGATTGATTACGACTACATTGAACTGACCAATCTGCGAAACACCGCCGTAAACCGAAATGATTTGTCCACCTTCAAAAGATTTGGGGGAATGAGGAAAATACAACGGTCTTAATTGTTCATCATTGGTAGGCCAGGCTCTATCACCGGGACGTAATTCAATCGATGAATCTTTCACTCGCATGACCGTTGGATCACCTGGCTCAATTTTTTGCCCTTCGGCAACATGAATGGCTTCAATTCCTAATACTTCTTTGGTTTCTGGATCAATATAAGCATTACCTTTACGGAAAAAAGTATATTTTTGTGCCGATTCGTCTAGTATCCCTCTCACGTAAACTCGATTTTCCTTAGCTGCAAGTAAGCGACCACTATCGCTACCGACCACATAAGGTGATAATTCTAACTGGTCTTCAGTCACCACTTGGGCTGAACTCAAAAATGGTGCGATGGCATCTAGTGGAATGGTAGTAATTGCTGAATCCGCAGATAATTCACGTGCTCTAGGATTGAGCTTAATAGTCCCGTTAGGTAGACGATTGGTTTTGGTAATTCTTGGCTTGCCATCAATATAAACGAGGGAAATAATATCACCGGGAAAAATTAAATGGGGATTATCGACTTGATCATTAACATGCCAGATCTCTGGCCATAACCAGGGAGACTGAAGAAATTTTTCAGAAATATCCCACAGCGTATCTCCTGGTTGGACAACATGAAACTCAGGATGATTCTGTCTTAATTCAGCAGCGCTGGTTATTAAAGCAGACAAGCTGAATAACGCAGACAAAATGCCTATGGTAATTTTTTTCATTGTGCTTATCCCTTTTGGTATATTCTATAAGGTTAGGAAAAGACCCTTACTGGCCATTTTAGCCTAAAATTTGTCTAAAAACCCAGTGTATTAACAACAAATTTTCCAGTATGATCATTATCTTAGCAGTATTACTTATGATTTTACTAGAACTTACGTCACAGAGTTACCCGCTACATGCCAATATTAAACATTCTGGAATACCCCGATAAACGCTTGAGAAATGTTGCTCAACCTGTCACATCCTTTGATGATACGCTGCAAAAGCAGATAGATGATATGTTTGAAACCATGTATGCTGCGCCTGGAATCGGCTTGGCTGGTGCCCAGGTCAACATTCATAAGCAGCTATTTGTGGTTGATATTTCTGAGGATAAATCAGCGCCTTACGTCTTTATTAATCCTGAAATTGTTGAGTTGCGAGGTGTTGAGGTAATGGAAGAAGGCTGTTTGTCTTTTCCAGGAGTCTATGCCAGTGTTGAGCGGGCGAATGAAATTACAATAAAAGCACTGGATAGAAATGGCAAACCATTTCAACTGGATGCTGATGGTTTGTTTGCCGTATGTATTCAACACGAACTGGATCACACCAAAGGTAAGTTATTTGTGGATTATTTATCACCATTAAAACGTCAGCGGATTCGTAAAAAACTTGAAAAAGAAGCGAAACAAAAGCAGCGTTAATCAAACAGGCAACGACTAATTGAATATTTTTAAGTCGATCTGAGTTGAGGCCAAACCATCTTAATGTCGATAGCATCGGATAAAAACCTGAATTATTAAAATGACGAGTCAACAACCATTGAAAATTATTTTTGCTGGAACACCCGAATTTGCTGAGGTTGCTTTACAAGCGTTGCTCGATGCCGGACACAATATTGTTGCTGTATATTGTCAGCCTGATAGACCGAGTGGGCGTGGTAAAAAAATTGTATTTGGCCCAGTTAAGCAGCTGGCAGTTGAGCATAATATTCCTGTAGAGCAGCCCTTAAATTTTAAAGTTGACGGGAGTCTAGAGCGATTGCGATCTTATGGCGCCGATTTAATGATTGTTGTTGCTTATGGTTTGCTATTACCTCAATCGGTGTTAACTACGCCGCGTTATGGTTGTATTAATATACATGGTTCTTTACTGCCTCGGTGGCGTGGAGCGGCTCCCATTCAACGGGCAATTGAGGCTGGAGATAAGCAATCCGGTATTACAATCATGCAAATGGATAAAGGGCTGGATACTGGCAACATGTTGCTAAAAAAAGATTGCCCGATTTTACCTGATGATACTGGCAGTACATTGCATGATAAGCTTGCTATTCTCGGTGGAGCGGCGATTACTGAGTTTTTAGCGAACTTTGACCCGCTTGATAGCGGAGAAATACAACAGGATTCAGAAGCCAATTACGCGCATAAATTATCTAAACAAGAAGCGCAAATTGATTGGTCACAAAGTGCTATTGAGATTGCACAAAAAGTGCGTGCTTATAATGCCTGGCCTGTTTGTTATACTTTTGTTGGTCAAAACCGTATGCGAATCTGGCAAGCACAATGGCTAAAAACGACTAAACCAATAAATGAAAAGCCCGGCACTGTTGTTGATCTTGGCAAACTGGGAATCGATGTGGTGTGTGGTGATGGGCAACTCTTGCGCGTAACCGAGTTGCAGGCTGATGGGAGTAAACGAATGGATGCGGCTGCACTGCTCAATGCCCGTAAAGATTGGTTTATTGAGCATCCTTGTTTGGGTAATCAAGTCTAGTGTGATGAAGCCCATAAACCCTTCTAATCAGGGCCAAAGCAGCAAGTATCAAATATATGCGAACTGATTTAAAAATAACAGATGCCCGAATGTTGGCGCTGTATTGGCTACAGCAAGTCATTATTGAGGGAAAATCGGTTAACCAGCTGATGGCTGAAAGTGCGATGAATGATGAACATTTACCTTATCGTTCGTTAAGTAAGCAATTAATGTTTGGTTGTTTAAGGTATTATTTTCAACTGAAAACTATTACAGAGAATTTGTTGAGTAAGCCGTTAAAAGCTAAAGATCACGATATCACACTGATCATTATAATCGGACTCTATCAGCTAAATTACCTTTCTGTTCCCGACCATGCGGCCATCTCTGAATCTGTTGAACTGACCAAAAAGATTAATAAAAACTGGGCCAGTGGGCTGGTTAATGGCATTTTGCGAGAGTATCAACGCTCCAAAGAGAAGCTAGCGGACAAACTAGGTCGTTCAATACAATTTAAAACCGCCCATCCAGGCTGGATGGTGAAACAGTTTCAGCAAGATTGGCCCGAACAAGCTGACTTTATTATAGAGCAAAATAATCAGCAAGCCCTAATGATAGTTAGAGTTAATACTTGCAAAATCAGTCGTGATGAATACCAAAAACAATTATCACAAAATGATATTGAGTGTGAACAGCATAAACTAGCCGCAGATGCCTTGATTTTGAAACAAGCGGTAGATGTTCATCAGCTTCCTGGATTTTTAGATGGATTGGTGACAGTGCAAGATGCTGCGCCACAGCTGGCTGTTGATTGGCTAAAGGTTGAAGCAGGTCAACGGGTTTTGGATGCTTGTGCTGCGCCGGGTGGCAAAACCACTCATTTGTTGCAGCGCTATCAGCCGGCACAACTTATCGCTTTAGAAGTTTCTCCGTCGCGGGCCGATAAAATAAAGCAAACACTTGCTAGAATGCAGTTATCATGCGAGGTGCAATGTGCCGATTTAATTGAAACCAGTCAGTGGTGGGATGGTGTTGAATTTGATCGTATCTTACTCGATGTGCCTTGTTCTGCTACAGGTGTGATAAGGCGAAATCCCGATATTAAAATTCACCGCAAAGTGACTGATATTCAGCCTTTGGTAAAGTTGCAACGCGAAATGCTGGTTAAATGTTGGCAAATGCTGAAACCTGGCGGAGTTTTGTTGTATGCAACCTGCTCATTATTAAAAGCTGAAAATGAAGCGCAAATTCAATGGTTTGTAGACAAGGAGTCGGCAATATTAGTTGAACCTCCTGAGTCGTTTGATAGACAGCTAAACCATACCGCTCAAATGGGTTACCAAATTTTTCCGGGGGAATTATTGATGGATGGTTTTTATCTTTGTGCCCTGAGCAAGCCAAAAAACTAGCGCTCGGCATAAGCTATGGCAACCTGGCATTGTTATTTAAACCAAACATAATGATGCAAAGCGTAAAATATTGTTCCAAGTACCTGCGTGAGTTCGGTACACATTCAAGTAGAGCTAAATTATGAAAATAATCATATTGGGAGCGGGACAGGTTGGTGGAACACTGGCAATCAATCTGGCGGGCGAAGATAATGATATTACGCTGGTAGAT
This sequence comes from Aliikangiella maris, assembly GCF_040719265.1. Lineage (NCBI taxonomy): Bacteria > Pseudomonadati > Pseudomonadota > Gammaproteobacteria > Oceanospirillales > Pleioneaceae > Aliikangiella > Aliikangiella maris. The sequence continues at coordinate 73,928 of NZ_JBFDAH010000009.1, forward strand.
ACCAATCCTAAAAAACTGCGCGCGTTACAAGATCATCTCGATTTGCGCACCATTGTTGGTTATGGCTCTTATCCACAGATTTTGCGTCAAGCCGGCGCTGAAGATGCGGATATGTTAATTGCCGTGACCAACAGCGATGAAACTAACATGATTGCTTGTCAGGTTGCCTATTCAATATTTAAAACACCAACCAAAATTGCCCGTATTCGCAGTCCCGAATATTTAAAAGACAAAAAGCTGTTCGATAGTAAAAATTTACCGGTTGATGTCGTGATCAGTCCCGAACAACTGGTGGTGAAATATATCCGACGACTGGTGGAAAATCCTGGAGCGCTGCAAGTTGTTGATTTTGCTAATGGACTTGTCAGGTTGGTTGCAGTAAAGGCTTATTATGGCGGGTTGCTGGTGGGGAATGCGCTATCGGCATTAAAAGATCATATGCCCAATATTGAAACCAGAGTGGCGGCTATATTTCGTCGTGGTAAGGCCATTATGCCGACCGGTGACACAGTCATTGAAGCTGATGATGAAGTATTTTTTATTGCTGCCAGTCACCATATTCGACAGGTGATGGGGGAGCTACAAAAGTTGGAAAATCCTTACAAGCGAATCATGATTGCGGGTGGCGGCAATATTGGTAAAGGTTTGGCCAAGTCCCTCGAAGAAAATTATCATGTCAAATTGATTGAAGCTGATCCAAGGCGCGCCATTGCTGTTAGTGATGAATTAGAAAATACCATTGTGTTGCATGGTGATGCCAGCAGCCAAGAATTATTGGTTGATGAAAATATTGATAAAATGGATGTATTTATTGCTGTGACCAATAAAGATGAAGCGAATATCATATCGGCGATGTTGGCAAAGCGACTGGGTGTGAGAAAAACAATGGTATTGATTAATCGCACCGCTTATACCGATTTAATTCAAGGTAATGATATCGATATTGCGCTTTCGCCGCAGCATACGACTACCAGTAGCTTGTTGACGCATATACGTCGCGGTGATGTTGCCAATGTGTATTCGTTGCGTAAGGGAGCAGCAGAGGCAATCGAAGCCGTTGCTCACGGAACAGAAGATACATCAAAAGTTGTCGGCCGGGCAATTGGTGAAATTGAATTACCAAAAGGCACAACAATAGGGGCTATTGTCAGAGATGAAAAGGTTATTATTGCGCACCATAATATTGTGATTCAGTCTAATGATCACTTAATCTTGTTTTTAGTTGATAAAAAATATGTTGCCGAAGTGGAACAGTTGTTCCAGGTTGATTTAACCTTTTTCTAAATTAAATTATTGGATCAATAATCGATTTATGCAAAGCCAGCTAATCATTCGTATTCTCGGTATTTTGCTGATGATATTCAGCGTCACTATGATTCCGCCTATCGGTATTTCGTTAATCTTTGGTGATGGTGGTGGTGGTGCATTTTTTTCCGGTTTTTTCATTAGTCTGTTTACCGGGTTGCTACTTTTTTTGCCGCAAAAAAACTTAAAAGGCGAACTGCGCAATCGTGATGGCTTTTTAGTGGTCGTATTATTTTGGGCAGTATTGAGTTTATTTGGTGCAATACCACTTTATTTAAGTAATATTCCAGAATTTTCCGTTGCAGATGCAGTATTTGAATCGTTTTCGGGCCTTACAACAACTGGGGCAACCGTAATTCGGCATATTGATGAACTGCCCCATGCTGTTTTATTTTATCGGCAGCAATTACAGTGGCTTGGTGGAATGGGGATCATCGTGTTAGCCGTTGCCATTTTACCAATGCTTGGAATTGGAGGAATGCAGTTATATCGAGCGGAAACACCTGGTCCAGTGAAAGACTCTAAATTGACTCCTCGCATCGCGGGAACAGCAAAAGCACTTTGGTATATTTATCTTGGTTTGACTATCGCCTGTGCATTTGCCTATTGGGGAGCGGGAATGTCGATTTTTGATGCTATTGGCCATAGCTTCTCTACGGTTGCAATCGGTGGTTTTTCAACTCACGATAAAAGTATCGGCTGGTTTGATAGTTCACAAATTGAATTGATTTGTACCTTATTTATGTTAATAAGCGGGATTAATTTTTCGTTGCATTTTGCTGCAGTAAGGCGCCTGAGTATTCAACCCTATGGAAAAGATCCCGAATTTAAGGGTTATGTTACGATTATCGCGATTGTAACCTTGGTAACCGCATTAATATTGATAATAAAAGCGGGTAGTGGTTTTTCAAAAGCCATTGGTGATGCGTTATTTCATACCGTCTCGATGGCGACAACAACCGGTTTTGCAACAGAAGAGTTTTATGCCTGGCCAATTTTCTTGCCCGCATTATTAATATTTGCAAGCTTTATTGGTGGGTGTGCTGGTTCGACTGGTGGTGGTATGAAAGTCATTCGCTTTTTATTGCTATTTAAGCAAGGGTCGCGCGAAATTAAAAAGTTAATCCATCCCAATGGTATATTTAAAATCCGCATTGGCAATACTGTTTTATCTGAAAATATTATTGAAGCTGTATGGGGCTTTTTCGCAACCTATGTTGCGCTATTTTTTGTTTTTATGATAATACTGATGGCAGATGGACTCGACCAGGTCACTGCTTTTTCGGCGGTTGCGGCTTGTATGAACAATTTAGGTCCTGGACTTGGCGATGTTGCTGCTAACTATGCCGACATCAGTGATTTAGCTAAATGGATTTTATCTATCGCAATGTTATTTGGCCGACTAGAAATTTTTACGTTGTTAGTGCTATTTAGTCCAGCATTTTGGCGAAGTTAGCATGGTAAGCTAATATCTGAGCTATAAATAATATTGTGATTATCAAATACACCATAAAAAATAAATAAAAAATTTAAACAAAGAGAAGAAGTAATGATTAAAAAACTACTCGCCCTTTTTTTAACTTTCACCCTATCACAAGTTGTACAGGCTTCAACAATCGTTAATGAAATTGCTGAACAATACGTTCAATTAGCTCTAGCCGTTGGTGAGCATGATAAAAACTATATTGATGCTTATTATGGTCCCAAAGAATGGCGTGAAGCTGCTAACAAAAATCAAATTAGCCTGACGACGGTTATCAAAGCCGGTAAAATAATTTTAAGTGAGTTAGTCAAGCAAAAGGCCAGTGATGAATTGTCAGCACTACGGCTGGCTTATTTAAACATTCAAATCAATTCATTAATTAGCCGTGCGACAATGTTGAATAATAATATCCAATATGAGTTTGATAAAGAAGCTGAGTTGCTTTATAACACGGTACCGCCCAAAAAGGCACTATCAGAGTTTGAACCCATATTAAAAAAATTAAATCAGTTACTCCCTGGTAAAGCGCCTTTGGCTGAACGGGTTGCCCAGTTTAAAGAAAGCTATGAAATTCCTACTGAAAAATTAGAAAGGGTATTTGAAGCCGCCATAAAAGAGTGCCGAGAAAGAACCAAAAAATATATTAACCTGCTAGAAAATGAAAATTTTTCGTTAGAATATGTAACGGATAAACCTTGGAGTGGGTATAACTGGTATCAAGGAAATGGACAGTCACTTATACAGTTAAATACTGAATTGCCTGTTGATATTTCCAGAGCGGTTGATCTTGGTTGTCATGAAGGTTATCCCGGACATCATACCTACAATGGCTTACTTGAAGAAAATCTTTTTCACAAGCAAGGTTGGGTTGAATTTTCGGTTTATCCACTATTTAGCCCGCAGTCGTTAATTGCAGAAGGAAGTGCTAATTTTGGTATTGAAATGGCTTTTCCAAATGAAGAAAAAGCCGAGTTTGAGAAAAAAATTCTCTATCCGCTTGCTGGGCTTAATCCAGCAACCGCTGATAAGCATATACAAGTGACTGAATTATTGAGCCAGCTAAGTTACGCTGGGAACGAAGTTGCACGACTTTATCGAAATGGAAAAATTAATAGTGATGAAGCACAATCAATGTTTCAAAAATATACCTTGATGAGTGAGCAAAAAGCTAAACAGCGTGTACGTTTTGTTGATACTTATGGGGCCTATGTTATTAACTATAATTGGGGAAAAGATCTCGTTAAAAAGTGGGTTGACTCAGGTGATGATCAATCGCGTGAAGGACGGTGGCAACGTTTTTCTCAACTACTTTCTTCTCCTCGTTTACCCAAAACATTAAGTGAATAAATGATTTAATGTGATTGAATCGTTTAATAAATGTATTTTTAAAAATATTTAAAGGATTACGCAGTCATGATTAATTGGCAATGAGTATGTTATTGCCAATTAATTTAAACTTAGGTCACAATTATTGGTAATAATTGGCTTTATATTTTTAAGTATATTATTAAGCATATTATATCTATGTTTGATGTATTCGAGGTCTTATGAATTTAAAGAGAATAATATTATGACTGAACCGTCAGCTAATACAATACCGTCTCCCTGTATCAGTCAGTGTTGTTTGGATGAGCAAGATGTCTGTGTTGGATGTCATCGTCATATCGATGAAATTACCGGTTGGCATGGCGCTGATAATCAAAAGCGAGAGCAAATACTTAAAAACTGCTCGCAAAGGAAACAACAGAAAAAGCATTTATAAGTATTTGAAGCTATCAACCGGTGCAACTTAATAACAACTATAAATTAATGATTAGATGTTACCGTTATTTTTTTTCCCTAACAAGTAACAGTGCGAATAAAATCCTTAGCCTTCATTTGCTTTTAATAGTTGGTTAATTGCATCCTGACGTTGTTGTGCATTAGCTTTAATTGTCAGTGCAATTTTGTTAGCAATAATATCATCGTCCTCCAAGTCAAGTAACGGTACTTGGGTTGGATGTCGTTGATAGTCGAAGGCGACAAAATTTAAATAAGCGCTAACACACCGCATGAGCTTGTTATTGCCTATATCCCGATAGACATCAGCTTTTACAATCATTGAAGTATTACCCACTGCAACAACTTTTGCGGTAGTTTTGATATTATCACCCACCATTATCGGTTTGGCAAAATGAACCGCTTCAACTGTTACAGTAGAGACTTCTCTTTCGCTAAAGCGTTTTGCGGCCATCGCTGCAGTGGTGTCCATAATAGCTAAAACATCACCACCAAACATATTTCCGCTGGGGTTTGCCTGATTAGGAAAAACCAGATTCCAATTAATCATTTCTTCTGCTTTTTTTCGGGCTCTGTTTTCTGACATGAACTTTGACCTTTAATCCAATAAATTTTACAGTACTCATTAATCGCTTGTAGTTATACTAAAAATTAGAATAAATATAAAGCACTATTCAAATAAATTAATTTGCTCAGTATAGATAATATTAAGCTGCTTTTGGCAGATGCTATATTATTAAAAATATTTAAATAAAATAAAATTAAAACAATGGTTTTTATCTTTAAATTTGAAAACTACTAAAATAAAAAATTTAAGAGATAAATTGATTTAATAAATTAACATATAAATAGCGAAAATAAATTTTAACCTTTAAGTGTATGTTAAATTAATTAAGCTTATATTTAGTAGCGATTAATTTTTAATAATCTCAACAATAATGTTTACTCAAATATATCGAAGCTATAAGATAAATTCAACTTAAGTGGATTTTGTTTAAAAGAATATTCTTTTAATTAAAATGAAACTGCTTAAGTTGACTTAGTTGCAACAAGTCTGGAGTGATCTTGATCCATTTTCACGGACACTTTGTTAAGCAACGGCTTCAAACTCTGCAGGCGATTGATAGCCTAGTGTTGAGTGAAGTCGTTACCGATTATAGAACACTTCGATGTAATCAAAAATGCTCTGCTTAGCTTTTTCTCGAGTTCGATAACGCTCATGATGGTACACCAATTCATTTTTTAATGAGTGATAAAAACTTTCCATTACCGCATTATCATAACAGTCACCTTTAGCACTCATCGAGCATCGAATACCATTTTCCGTAAGAACCGACTGATAGTCTTCACTGGCATATTGCATACCTCTATCCGAATGATAAATTAAGTTCGGTTGTGGTTGACGAGCTTTAATCGCCATTTTCAGTGCATCAAGAACAAGCTTTGTTTGCATGCGTTCAGACATCGACCAACCTATGATTTTTCGTGAGTGCAAATCAATCACCGTTGCTAGATAAAGCCATCCTTCATCGGTCCATATATAAGTAATATCGGCTGCCTAAGCAATATCAGCTCGAATAGGTGAAAACTGACGTGCTAATAAATTGGGAGCAACAGGCTTGTTATGCCGACTGTTCGTGGTGGCTTTAAAGCGCCGTTTACTTTTAGCTCTTAACCCTAACTCTCGCATGATGCGAGCAACTCGTTTACGACTCACAGAGATACCCTCCCTTTTGAATTGTGCATGAATACGTGGCGAGACACGCTTAGCATCTGACACAATCGGCTAACTGAATGAAAGAGTCGTTGTTTTTCAATAAACGCATACTTCACTTCGGCTCGTTAGCAAAGAATGCTGTCGCCTTTTTTAATATGTCCCGTTCTTCTCGCAAACGAGCATTTTCCAGTTCTAGTTGCTTAATCTTGAGTTGCTCTGGTGTTAGCGAACTGTCTTTTTCCACTGTGTCGGATAATGGCTCAGCATACTTTTTACGCCAGTTATAAAGCATGGTTGAGGCAATATCTAGCTCTCTTGCTATTTGCTCCATTGTTTTATCAGAACTATTGGCAAGCTTCACCGCTTCTATTTTGAATACTTTAGTAAAACTTCTTCTTTGTTTCTTTGACATATAAACACCTCTTCGGATATTTTATCCAATTAAATAAGGTGTCCGTCAAATCAGGGCAAGATCAGATTTTTATATTTTAACTGATAGTTTAGTCAGTCAAGTTTTAAGATTTGCTAAAGATAAGAAAACCCGATAAGCTTTTTATCAAAAATATTGCGATTTATCCGTTAATAATTCGAGTTTTTATTAATTTAAGTGAAAAGTGATTAAATTGTATCTATTTATGCAAGAGAGATTAGATAGTTGCGGCTCTCTTTGTTTAGTTAGGTCAATGTGAGACTTGACTTCAATAATTAGCTAGGATGGTATCTAAAACAGCAGCATGTCAATATGTTGGGATTATTTTATTGTCAACAATAAATTCAGGCTAATAAAATATACATGCGTCAAATTGCCGCATTAGCGATATGTTGGGCATCAGGTAAAATTACCTCCGTTAAGTCGATAGGATAACAGTTAAGTTAAAACGATAGCTCTTTTAAAGATGCGCCTTGTAAAATAGTTTGTCTATCTATTTGCTATCTATAAATTTTAAAAACTTATCCTTTCAACATTTACTAATCATATTTAGATCAAATTATTTATGATAGTTGAAATTAAAGTGCTTGCTATATACATAGTTTAATATGGCTTTTACAATTAAGCTGCAAAATTAACCGAGAAGTTTTACTCACAATGTCACCAACATTAAATTTATCGTCAATTTATTCTAACCAAGAAAATTTAAGCATCTTAAATCGCGTTCGACTGATTGCAATTAGTGGTCAATTATCACTGATTTTTTTTTCTTCCTGGTATTTCGATATTATCTTGCCATTAAACTGGCTATTGTCGATTGTTGGCGGCGAAGTTTTTTTTCAGTGGTTTAGTTATCAAAAACTTAAAAATAGAGCTCAGATATCCGATAATTTGTTGACGGCGATACTGCTATTAGATTCGATGATTCTAGCCAGTTTGATTTATTATTCTGGTGGTGCCAACAATCCCTTTATTTATCTTTTACTGCTTTATGTTGCACTAGGTGCATTTATGTTAACACCGCGTAATTTGATAATCGTTGTGTTAGCCAACATGGTTTTTTACTCTCTCTTAAATTTATATCAGCGCCCACTTGAGCTGGGTGACTCCAGCCCGCTCGCTTCATTTCATATACATCTTGCAGGAATGTGGGTGAATTTTTTGCTTACTGTGATTCTTATTGCGTTCTTTGGTTTACTATCGCGCCGAGTATTAGTACAGCAAGAAAAAAAAATGCAAATGTTTCGTGAAAAGCAATTAAAAGATGAGCAAATTTTAAGTTTAGGGATTATGTCTGCCAGTGCGGCGCATGAACTAGGTACACCTCTGTCAACAATGGCGATTATTGTTGATGATTTAATTTATCAAAATCTTCAAAAGGACATTCATGATGATATGACTTTGTTAGCAAGTCAAATTGGTAATTGCCGCCAAATTATTCAGTCACTTAGTGATCGAAGTCGCGATTTGCGCCAGCAGCTTGGCAAACAACAAGAAAATAATATATATAACAATAAAATGAATTTGGTTACACAGTTTGAACTGATGACTGAACGCTGGTTGGTTTATCGTCCGCAAATTAAATTAAAGTGCGAATGGCATCCATCATTACCCAATATTTCTTATTGGCTATCCATCAGTGTTGAACAGGCTTTGACAAATTTATTGAATAACGCTGCAGATGCCAGTTTGGCTAATCAGCAAGATTTAGTTGAAATGCGTGTTAAAACTGAAAAAAGTGCATTAATGATAGAAATTACTGATTTTGGTGAAGGTTTTTCTGATGATATTAAAGAATCAATTAATCATAATATTCAGGAAACAAATAAACAAGATGGGCTGGGATGGGGGTTGTTTTTAACCAATGCCAGTATCGAACGTGTTGGTGGTAATGTTAAAATTTTACAATCAGCAGAAGGTGGGACTATTACTCAAGTATATTTGCCTATTAAGGAGTTTTCGTGAATTCAAACTTAATTATTATTATTGATGATGATCTCACTTACCGTGAAGTACTGTCGCGCAGCCTGATTCGATATGGTTGTAATGTACGACATTTTCCTCACCCTGAGCAAGCGTCGGCGTGTATTGAGCAAAATCCCCAACCCATTATTTTGCTCGACCTAAAACTCGAAGCTGACTCTGGACTTAGATGGATAAAAAAAATAAAACAATTAAACTTGCAGTGCCGGATTATATTATTAACTGGTTATGCCAGTATTTCGACTGCAGTAGAAGCGATTAAGTTAGGTGCCGATGACTATTTGGCAAAACCAATTACCGCTCGTGAAATCTTGTCGCAAATTAATAAAGATGAGTCAGGTGAGAATACACCCATTAATACTCAGCCAATGTCGGTAGAACGTTTGGAATGGGAGCATATACAAAAAGTATTGATGGATAACGATGGCAATATTTCCGCGGCCGCTCGTTCACTTGGTATGCATCGCCGAACATTACAACGAAAATTGGCAAAAAAACCGGCGAGGACATAAATTAAAAAATGTGAATATTAACAACTTGGTTTCGCCAATTTTAGCACTCTAATTCACTTTTATATCAATTTGGTTGTTGACTACTTACCTGCAAAGTCCGCTCATTTATACCTTCATAGTTTTTATCTTGTACAAAAATAAATAGATTTATTTTTCTAACTAGTCCCCTTTTCTACTTATTGGGATATGTAAAATATTACCTAATTGGTTTGTCTCATTTGAATTGCTTCATTTGCTGGATTAATCTATGGGGCATCTGAGATTTTACCGGGTAGCTCAGATTTTAATAACACTTAACATAAAAATAGACTTATGAATAAACTCTCAATGAGGAACATTCCAATGCTAAAAACAAAAAAACTACTAGGGTCTGTGGCGCTAATAGTTACCTTGAGTTTTAATGCTCAAGCTGACAATCAGATTTTATCTGAACAGGATTTAATTTATTCTTACGATCAAATGTTCAATTTCAACATTGAAAACTATCTAAATGATCGTGCTCCACATTTAGCCCCCTATGCTGAAACTATTTCACATTGGGCTGGTTACAGTAGTATCAGTCCAAAAGTACTAATCAGTTTGATCGAATTTAAAACGGGATTAGTCAGTAATGAGAATAGTCAATCAATTTCACAACCATTTGGTGAGCTTTCTGCTGAAACGAGTTTTCGTGAACAAACACGTGATGTGGCTATGAAACTTGCGGGTATCTACTATCAAAACCGAGACAATGGTAGCCTGCAAGCTGCGAATACCTCTTCGATAGCCCAATTACTTGGCGACCAACAACTCTCCGCAAGTGAATCTGGCAAGTCAACTTCAGAGACCTTTGCAGAAACTTATCATAAATTGTTTTCTGATAATCTAACTTCCAGTAGCTCACTTAATTCACAGCAAAATCCTTCAATAATGGCAGTACCGCCATCAAACTATCTGCAATTACCTTATCCAGTAGGCGATAGTTGGCGTTATGGGGGAGCACACTCTAATACCGGTAGTGGTACTGTATATTCTTCATTAGACTTGCACAATGGTGGTCAGTGGGGAAGTAATCTTTCACATTTGTGGGTAAAAGCAGCAGCGCCTGGAACAGTAAAAGTACACTCAAGCTGTAATATGGAAATCATTCATGCCGACGGTTGGTCCACACAGTACTATCATCTTGACAATATTCAGCTTTCAAATAACCAATCGGTTAATCGCAATCAAAGTATTGCTAATATGGCGAGTAACAAAAACCAGGCGTTATGTCAGGGGGGATCATCAACTGGTCCGCATCAGCATTTCAGTTTAAAACGTAATGGTTCATTTGTATCATTGCAAGATGTGCGTTTGTCAGGATTTAGAGTCAATGTTGGAACCAGTAATTATGATACTAACTGTAATCGATTTTGGCTGGAGAGTCCCAATGGTCAAAAGAATTGCGCGGGTACGGCATTAAATAATCCCGGCGTTGGTAGTGATCCGGGTCCCGATCCAGATCCAACCCCAAGTGAACTGCAAAACGGGGTAGCCAAAACCGGTTTAAGTGCTAATCAGGGGAGTGAACTTAACTATATATTCAAAGTTCCTGCTGGTGCCAGCAATATCAAGTTCGATATGAGCGGTGGTACAGGTGATGCCGATATGTATGTTAAATTTGGTTCTAAACCAACTGATAGCAGCTATGATTGCCGTCCCTATAAAAGTGGCAATAATGAAAGCTGTACCGGAAGTAACTCGGGTGGAACTTATTATGTCAGAGTGAAAGCATATAGCAGTTTCTCTGGTGTTTCATTAATTGCCAGTTACGGTGGCAGTGATCCAGGGAATAACCCGATTGATGAAACGGTTAACAATATATCCGTTAATCAAGGAACCTGGAAACGTTATACTCAGGAATTAGCTGCAGGCTATTCAACATTCACGGTAACCATGTCAGGTGGTACTGGAGATGCTGACTTATATGTTAACCACGGATCTCAATCTACTTCAAATAATTGGGATTGTCGCCCTTATAAAAATGGTAACAGCGAAACCTGTACATTTAATTCACCGGCTTCTGGTACATGGTATATTGACTTATATGGTTACTCTGCCGCTTCTGGTGTATCAATTAATGTAAAAGCGAACTAGTTTTACTCACAACCTTTTGTTAATTGGTGAAATCGCTTGAGTAGAGATGCTCAAGCGATTTTTTATTTTGCCTATTTTATTTTTCCCTTTTTAAATTTGGCAGTTGTTTGTATGGTTCATACTGGGTGGTGCCTTGTTTAAACCAGAATAATTTGACCAGCATTGTTAATGCCCATAATTTTATTATTGAATAAAATCTCTAAAACAAATTTATATTTCAAATAACTATAACTAAATCCTTCACTAGAACTTTTTTTAACTATACTAAAAAGAAACTTTGAGTTATCGAGGCTTTACCAAATGTTAAAAAAATTTCTGGTGCCTGTAGTGTTACTCCTGACGTTACTTGCTTTTTCAATTGCTATTTTTTTGCCAAGTCTATCCGAAGCATCAATGGTTGATGCAAAAAAAGAAGATGCTAAAAAATTAGTAACTCAGTTTAAGGTTCTACGCAGTTACTACACAAATAATGTTGTGAGTAAAGCTAAAGCCTTTGGAATGAAACCCCACTTTAATCACAAAACCGATCAAAATGCGATCCCATTGCCTGCGACATTAATTCAAGACTTAAGTGAAATACTGATGGATAAAGGCACAGAAATAAAATTATATAGTCCTTTTCCGTTTCCAAATCGAGTTGATCGCCGGCTTGATGCCTTTCAGAAAAAGGCCTGGAAAAATCTTTCCGCAAATCCCAAACAGACTTATATTGAAGAGGTAGAAATGAATGGGCAGCCGTACATTCGTGTTGCTGTTGCCGATACCATGCAGTCGCAAGCTTGCGTAGACTGTCATAATGCTTACCCGGGGACACCAAAAACAGATTGGCAGCTTGGACAAGTGCGAGGAGTATTAGAAGTCATTAAGCCAATAAATGATGTCTATCAGATTTCATCGCAGTCACGTGTGGTGATAGTAACGGGAACCGTAGTAATAACGCTGGCAATAATTTTGATGCTCTATTTCCTGTTTAATAATATGGTTTTACAGAGAACTGCCGCATTAAACAAGGTTATTAGTGAACTTGCCGATGGTGAAGGTGATTTAACTACGCAGATAAAAGTTGGCGGTGATGATGAGATGGGAAAAATGGCCGGTAATTTTAATTCTTTTTTATCGTCATTCCGTAATATTGTAAGAAAAGTTATTCATGCTGCCAGTGGCGTCGAATCATCAAACGATAATGTGCAGGCAAAAACTCAAAATATTATTAGTAAAATTAAAGCCCAGCAGGAACAGTCTGATATGATTGCAACGGCCATTAATGAGGTGAGCTGTAGCATTAAAGAAATATGCGAAAATACCGAGCAAGCGGCGCATAATACTAAAGAAACGGATCGCCAATTGCGCGAGTCGACCAATCAAATGCAATCTACAGTAACACATGTTCAGCAACTCAATAGCGAAATGATAAATATTGGTGGTGTGATTTCAGAGTTACGTTCACAAAGCGATCAGATTGGCGTGGTGTTGGATGTAATTAAATCGATTGCCGAACAGACCAATTTGCTCGCACTCAATGCGGCAATTGAAGCGGCCAGAGCCGGAGAGCAAGGACGTGGTTTTGCGGTTGTTGCTGATGAGGTTCGAGCGCTGGCACATCGTACACAAGAATCAATTAGTGAAATTCAAAGTACCGTTGAAAATCTGCAATCAATGGCGGGTAAAGCTGAACTGCGTGTGACAAAAGGTTGTGAAAAAGCGGCAGATACCCAGTTGATCATTGAAGAAGTAAATGTACATTTACATGATGCGATGAAACTGGAGAATATTGTTTCGCAAGCGGTAGAAAGTATCGCTGCGGCAATGGAGCAACAAAGTACCACATCAAATGAAATGGATCGAAATATTGTGGCGTTAAGAACCTTAGCAAATGATTCTATGAATGAAATTAGTGACATTGCCGAATTATTAAGTGTGGTACAGCAAAATACAACCAATCTGACAACCGAACTAAAACGCTTTAAACTGTAATGTTATTGTAAATATCAGATGCAGACATTATAAATATTGAAGCGCTTCATTGAAGATTTTGTATGTTTAATTGTTTAATCTAAATGATGCGATGCTGATTTTTGTGTTGCGCCTTTTTTGTGTATTGTGCCTTGGTAGTTTTTCCATAACGCTTGTTGTTTGGCGAGTGAAAAGTTTTCAGACTGAAAATGACAATGTTTCATAAAAGATTTTTCTGCTTGTTCCCAGACGTGTTCAAGATTACATTGATGAAACTCTGGCCTTTTTTTACCAATCATTAAAATACGTTCAAACCTAATTCGAATGATTTGTTGTGGATTAATCGCGGCATAATAAAAACTTTGTTCGGTGTAAGTATCATTGGTTTGTTTGCCATAAAGCCAAATCAGATTGTTATGCTGAAAAGCCTGATAATCATCTTCTGAAGATGGAATAGTAAGTCGGCAAAATAAACCTGACTTCTTAAAGTTAAAAGCTGTTGTTAAACCATCTTCCGCAAGGCTGGCAATTTGCTCAAATTTGGATTGTGCTTTTTGTAGTAGGATGTGGCTGGATAGCTGACCATTGGTTTGAGGATGTTGCCAACTGGAAATGGATAAAATCATATAGCCAGGAAATTTCCAATAACCAATCCAGGGTTTAAAGTGCCAGCAATTTTGGTAAACAACCTGGAATCCACCATCAAATGAATCATCTTGTGCTGTTAGCTCGCTGGGTAAAATAGATTTATAGAGTGTGGAATCTGATGTTATTGGTGATCTAAACCTTAATTGTCCATCATTAAAACAAATGGTTTCAGTCGGGGCATGTTTAAAATTAAGCGATTGAAGTTTTTTTAATTGTTGCAAGGTTAAATTTCCCGATTGAATGATTGACATAATTATTTTCACAAATAATAAAGCATTTTTAATAAATTTAAATCAATATTCATTGATTTTTTAAATAGTTAACAGCAATCTCATCGTGTGCTTTATAAAGGGATTAATACAGTTGTGGCTAAATAAATTTGATTTATTTGGGAGGTAGGCATCATCACTGGCACCCTGTTAGCAAAACACTCTGCTTTGGTTTGAAACAAACTGGGTATTTGCTGACTGAGTTAGATGCTTTCTTTTTTCCAGATCTCCATTCCGCGATAGCGAGCTACTTGCATATCCTCATAAGAGGTATATTCGAGTTGTTTAATCAGTTCAATCAACGATTCGATTTGATAGCCAAAGTTATCTAGCCAATGAATTAAAGCAGCAAGCGGCTTTCGTTTGCTTTCGGTATTTAATCGATATTCAACATTTTTGCCTCCAGCCGTATGAATCAGAGTGAGATATGCACCGTCATCTGCACCAATAAGCAGTAGCATGATATCCAGTTCGACGATGTGGGCTTGGTGAATATTTGCAAAAAACTGAATCCAGTTTTGGAGACTGGCTAACTGATTTGGTGACATTTTTGTGATATTCGAGTCTGACATGAATGTTGCTCAAGAAGCCATTGATAATGCAAGCTTAGCAAATGTTTGATTGAATATATCCATTGAATTTTTAATGTTATGCGTGAATCATCTTTTATTCATCAAAATCAAGAGATTTAGTACAACATTGAAATCTTAGTTTTGCATCGCGAAGTGTTTGCATCATTTTGTTGAACACGTTAATCTGAATCAAATTCCCGATAACGCTAGGGTTATTGTCTTATGAAAATCACCTCAATTGAGCAATTGGAATCAGTATATGGCAAAGCTGTTGAGCGGGCTTATTGGAAAGAAATTGATTATATCAGCACCCATTACCAGCAGTTTATTGAAGCATCCCCTTTTTTGATTTTAGCGACTTATGGTGAAAAAGGTGTTGATTGCTCTCCCAAAGGCGATCCAGCAGGATTTGTTAAAGTGCTGGATGAAAAACATTTATTAATACCTGATCGGCGTGGTAATAATCGATTAGATTCTTATCGAAATATTATCGCTAACCCCAAAGTCGGCGTTATTTTTTTAGTACCGAATGTGGGTGAATCTATTCGAGTCAGTGGGCGAGCTGAAATATTGATCGATAAGGAACTCTGTCAGTTATTTTCAATGCAGGGTAAGCCAGCCAGTAGCGTATTGAAGATTAAAGTTGATAGAGTTTTTTTCCAATGTCAAAAAGCAATTGCTCGCTCAAAAATTTGGGATGCAACGACTTATGGTGAACGAAACGAATTACCTTCTGCTGGTGATATGGTGAAATATTTTGCAGAACGACATGGGATTAAGTTTGATGGGGCTGCTTATGATGACGAGTATCCTGAACATTTGAAGAAAACAATTTACTGATGTCTTTCGGTGATTTTACTTGATTGTTTATGACTACTAATTTTGATTACATTACCACTCAGGGGAGGGTTTCTTTAACTAATGCTTATCGGCTATATCCCGTAAGCGCGCCACTTAATCAATGGATCGAACACTTTTGGTTACTTGATGTGCCAGAAGGTAATTATTGTTATCGAAGCCTGCCCGATAATTGTGTCGACTGGATAACTAACGTCAATTGTCCCGAATACTCATATTTAATTGCGCCTTTTATGTCATCGATCGTGTTTGATTTGCATGGACCTTGTACGTATTTAGGCATTCGATTTCGACTGCTTGGTCAACATGGCTTGATTCGGGAGCCTGTAGGAAGCTGGGGAAATCATGAAAATGGTTTGCTGGCTAATGAATTGGTAAGGTCTGATCTATTAGCACAATTGCAGGATAATATTGGTAAGGCAAATACTTTTGATGACATTTGTGAGCGCCTATCCGGAATATTGCTAATGAAAATGTGTCAGAATCAGTTTGATAAGCGTTTGGTGCGCTATATGGGTTATTGTCAGCAAAATATTTCTTCCAGAGTGAGCTTATCAAATCGACAATGTGCCGAATTTGGTCTTTCATCTCGACAACTCAGGCGTTTGAGTCAACTTTATCTGGGGGTTTCTCCTCGAGATTTTGCCAGGGTTATTCGATTTCAGCAAACGTTAAGGGTTATGAATTCTTGTCACAATGCTACGAATTGGATGACTTATTATTATGATCAGTCACATTTCATCAAAGAGTTTAAACTGTTATCTGGGCTTACGCCTACAGCCATTATGAATTTGTCCGTTTTGTACAATAACGATATTAAATAAGCTGGCATTCTATTGCTGACTTGTTAACTAAAGTTTAAAAGAGGTACAAATAATGATTGCTATCCAGACAGCTTTTCCTGTTGTGACAACAACGGCATTGGCCCGTGTAAAACAATTTTATGAAACGCTATTCGGGTTTAATACTGTTTTTTTTGATACAGAATTCTATTTACATATGGTTTCAGCAGACGGCAATATTCAGCTTGGTTTTTTGATGCCCGACTTAGAGTCTCAACCAGAATTTTTGCGTAAAGCTATGGTGCCAGAAGGCTATGTCATTTCTTTTGAAGTGAAAGATGCCACAGCGGCATTCGAGCAAGCACAGCAATTAAACTTAACAATTGCCATGTCATTAAAACATGAAGTTTGGGGGCAGGTTCACTTTATGGTGACTGATCCGGCTGGTGTCAATATTGATATTGTGCAGCACCTGGATGCTGCACAAGCATAATTACGACATTAAGGTGTTAATTCCTAAATGATAGTTGCGAGGATAATTTATCCTCGCTTATTTTTTCTCGCATCACGCTGGGTTTTAGCATAAAACTGAGTTAGTTGTTTGTCTTTTGCCCTTTTCTCTGCTAAGTCTGCGTGATTATGCTGTTGTTCGCGGTGAAGTTTCTGGTAGCTTTTTAATCGCCGAGCCTCTAGTTCTCCAGAATCAATCGCTTTTTTCACGGCACAACCTGGTTCTTGTTGGTGCTGACAGTCACTGAACCGGCATAGCAATGCCAATTCAGTAATATCGGCAAATGTTGCCGAAACGCCGTTTTCACAATCAAATAACTGTAATTCACGCATTCCAGGCGTATCTATCAATAAACCGCCGTCCGGAAGTAAAAACAATGAACGGCTCGTGGTGATATGCCGCCCTTTTGAATCTTGTTCGCGAATCCCCGCTGTTTGCTGAATTGGTTGTTTTAATAATTGATTGCTTAAGGTTGATTTACCACTGCCAGAAGAGCCCAACATAACAATCGTTTTTCCTGTGCGTACCCACGGAGACAGCAAATCAATACAGTCTGGCTTTAGCCCGTTGATGGCGACCACATTGATATTGGGTGCCAGTTGTCTCACTTGTTCGAGTTGTCCGGTATACTCATCGACACAGTCCTTTTTCGTTAAAACGACCACTGCTTCGGCCTGCGTTTCATGAATTAAACTGAGATAGCGTTCAATTCGATTAAGGTTAAAATCATGATTGAGTGAACACACAATAAATGCCGTATCAATATTGGCAGCGATTAATTGCTCAGCACTTTGCACACCAGCAGCCTTGCGTTTAAAACAATTTTGGCGCTCTAATAATCGTAGAAAGGCACTTTGTGTATCGATTAACAGCCAATCGCCCACCGTAATTGCTGGCATTGACGGCATGATTGGCAGGTTGATTTCACCTTCTGATGTTTCAACTTTTAGACTGTTTTTGTGTTGTTGAGTCACACGCGCAGGCAAGTAGTGTTCCCATTCATGTAACGAAAGCTGCTGTTGAAAAAATGGATTCCAGCCAAGTGATGTTAAAAATTGATGATTTAGCATAATAAACCCTTAACGCATTGCGTTATGTATTTTATTGAATAGGCTAGTGCCTTGAATGAAATACCGGGTTCAGTGGTGACAGGTAATTTAAAACCAATAGCAACTGAAACTTTATTAGCCAGGTTGGTTATAAATGATAAAAATTTAACCAATAAATAACAGTCAGTGTTTACTAATCTGACAGGTTATCGGTGATTAAACTGATGACGGTTACACTGTTTTGCCACTGCCCAGTTGGACAGGTTCACAACAATCATCAAAATACCTCGCTACTTAATTGATTAACGGCTAAATTTAGCATAGCTGTTAGCACGATGGTAGTCTATTTTGTTAGGTCTATTCGGAGAGATAATAAAAAGCCGCATTCACCAATCTGTACCTTATACAGATTAGCAAAATGCGGCAGATAACCGTTTTATATTAGTTAGTTACAAAGATGGCTTAACTAACTATAGGCCTAATAGTAGGCGCTCTGGTTCTTCTAGTAGCTCTTTGATTGTCACTAGAAAACCAACGGCTTCTTTACCATCAATTAAACGATGGTCATATGATAATGCCAAGTACATCATTGGCAAAATAACGACTTGTCCATTAACTGCCATTGGTCGTTCCTGGATCTTGTGCATACCTAAAATAGCCGTTTGTGGCGGGTTAACAATAGGTGTTGACATTAATGAGCCAAAAACACCGCCGTTAGATACGGTAAAAGTACCACCTAACATGTCATCCATTGCTAATTTGCCACTACCGGCTTTTTCGCCATATTCGCGGATGCCACTTTCGATTTCGGCCAGACTCATGTTGTCGACATTACGTAATACGGGTACAACAAGACCTCTCGGTGATGAGACTGCAACCCCAACATCCTGATAGCTGTGATAGATAATATCGGTACCATCAATCGACGCATTAACCGCAGGAAAGCGCTTTAGTGCTTCAACTGATGCGCGTACAAAAAATGACATGAAGCCCAGTCGTACATTGTGACGCTTTTCAAAGTCATCTTTATACTTTTTACGTAAGTCCATGATTGGCTTCATGTTAATTTCGTTAAAAGTAGTTAACATGGCCATATTATGCTGCGCTTCAACCAGACGAGAGGCTATTTTGGCACGTAAGCGTGACATTGGTTCACGTCGCTCAAAGCGCTCGCCTAACGTTGCAGGAGACTGAGTTGCAGGCGATTGTGAGGTTGTTGGTTGTGCTGGCGCAGGTTTAGGTGCTGAACGGTTTTCGATATAAGCCATCACATCTTCTTTAACGATACGACCATTTTTACCTGAACCTTTGATCAGTGCTGCATCAATTTCATACTCATTGAGTAATTTACGAATAGCGGGACTGACTGCTGAATCATTTGAATCACTATGACCTGATTCTTCTGACTCATCACTTGAAGCTGACTCTGTTGGCTCTGAGCTTACTGCGCCTGCTTCATATTCACCAATTGTTCCACCAGAAAGAACGGTATCCCCTTCGTCTTTGGTTATTTTCTTTAATACGCCATCGGCTGGTGCATTAACTTCAAACACAACTTTGTCAGTTTCAATTTCAACGATCACTTCTTCACGCTGGAAAGATTCACCTGGCTGTTTATGCCAGGTAACCACAGTGCCGTCTGCCACAGATTCGGGAAATGTAGGGGCTTTGAGTTCGGTAGCCATATTGGTTCCTTTAGGGTCTAAATTTTTTAATTTTTACAATTTTAAATACAATAAACGAATTCTTGATTATCAGCCATTAATTGCCTGATCGATAAACTCTTTTAACTGTTTTACGTGCAGTGCAATATAACCAGCTGCAGGAGCCGCAGACGCTTCTCGACCTGCAAAATGTACTTTTAACTTTTTAATATGTCGTGTAACCGCATCTTTTAAATGATGTCGTGTACTAAACCATGCTCCCTGATTTTTCGGTTCTTCCTGACACCAGACAACAGTTTCCAGATTTTTATACTGCTTGATTGCATTATATAAATCATCCTCAGGGAAGGGATAAAGTTGCTCAATTCTGACAATTGCAATGTGTTCAGCACCAGATGCGCGACGATTTTCGAGTAAATCGTAATAAACCCGTCCACTACATAAAATGAGGCGAGTGACTTTTTCTGGTTTAATTGATTCTATTTCTGGAATAACGTTATGGAATCGACCATTGGCCAAATCATCCATTGATGAGACTGCTTCTTTATGGCGAAGTAAACTTTTGGGAGACATTACCACAAGTGGACGACGTAAAGGGCGAATAATTTGACGACGCAGCAAATGGAAAATCTGTGCCGGTGTGGTTGGTACACAGACCTGAATATTTTCCTCTGCACTGAGTTGTAAAAAACGTTCGAGTCGGGCTGAAGAGTGCTCTGGTCCTTGCCCTTCGTATCCATGTGGTAATAATAGTGTTAAACCACACAAACGCCCCCATTTGTGTTCACCACTGGTAATAAATTGATCAATCACAATTTGCGCGCCATTTGCGAAGTCACCAAATTGGGCCTCCCAGATAACCATTGTTGATGGATTGGTGGTTGCATAACCATATTCAAATGCAAGTACCGCTAATTCAGACAGAAAAGAGTCGTAGATTTTGAATGTCTTTTCAATATTGCTTAAATGTTGCAGTGGAATATAGGTTTCCCCGGTTTTTTGATCATGAAGTGCCGCATGACGATGCGAAAAAGTGCCGCGCCCAACATCCTGGCCTGTAAGTCGTACCGCGTGACCTTGTCTCAAAATGGATGCATAAGCTAATGTTTCGGCAAATCCCCAGTTAACCGCGATTTCTTCGTTGGCCATTTTGAGTCGATCATCGATGACCTTTTTAACTTGGCGTTGCAGAGCGAATCCTTCAGGAACTGAGCAAAACTCATGGGCCATTTTTACCAGTTCTTGTTTATCATAAGTGGTATCACCATCGGAATGCCAAGTATGACCTAAGTGAGGCGTCCAATCGAAAAACAGTGCTTTGTCGGGGTTATCGACCAGCGTTTTTACCACACTTTCACCTTTATCCAGTTTGGCACGATAGGCTTCGATATGCTGGTTAACTTCGGCAGTATTGGTATGATTTTCCTCAATTAATTGACTGCTATATTGAGAAAATACACTCGGTAATTTTTTAATAATGTTATACATCAAAGGTTGCGTACCCGAGGGTTCGTCGGCCTCATTATGGCCCCGTCGGCGATAACACACTAAATCAATGACGATGTCTTTTTTAAATTTATAGCGATAATCCGCTGCTAACTGGCTGACAAACAACACGGCTTCAGGATCGTCAGCATTGACATGTAAAATAGGTGCCTCAACGACTTTTGCTACATCGGTACAGTATTCTGTCGAACGGGCATCATCTTTGCGGCTGGTGGTAAATCCCACCTGATTATTAACAATTATATGAACCGTACCGCCTGTTTTGTAGGCTCTGGTTTGAGACATCTGTAGGGTTTCCATGACAACGCCCTGCCCAGAAAATGCCGCGTCACCATGAATGATAATTGGCATAACAGTGTCACCGGTTTTATCTTTACGCTTGTTTTGACGTGCGCGAACCGAACCCTGAACAACTGGAGAGACAATTTCCAGATGGCTGGGGTTAAAAGCCATGGCCAAATGAACTTCACCACCTGGCGTCATTACATTCGATGAATAGCCTTGGTGGTATTTCACATCGCCTGAACCGAGCCCATGCTCCGCTGTTCCTTCGAACTCAGCCATTAAAATACCGGTTTTTTTACCTAATATGTTTACCAGAACATTTAATCGACCTCGGTGAGCCATCCCAATAACGACTTCTTTAGACTCATACATTCCGGCTTTTTGAATAAGCTGATCGACAATTGGAATGAGACTTTCACCACCTTCCAGGCCAAAGCGCTTAGCTCCTGGATATTTTGCGCCAAGATATTTTTCAAGGCTTTCCGCGGCCATGAGTCGATCAAACAATCCCATTTTAGTTTCTTTGTCATAAGCAGGATGAGATTGAACGGACTCCAGACGTTGCTGAAACCATTTTTTCTCACGACTGCTCACAATATGCATAAATTCAGCACCAATTGAAGAGCAATAAGTTTTGTTTAAACCGTCGATAATTTCTTTTAACGTGGCGGTTTCTTTACCGAAATACAGTGTCTGTGTTTGAAACTGGGTTGATAAATCAAGATCTGACAAGCCATGATGAGATAATTTTAAATCAGCAACCTGACGACGCTCCATTAACCCTAATGGATCAAGACTGGCTTTTTGATGGCCTCTGACTCGATAGGATTCGATTAATTCCAATACCCCAACCTGCTTAGTTTCATGTTCCAGAGAAACCGTACCGGAAACTTTTTTCTTTTGGGCCAGTTCAAAGAACTGCTGTTTAATTTGCTGGTGTGAGATATCTTGGTCGGTTGTAGCGGAACCATTAACTAATGAATCAAAATAGTCACGCCATTCTTCAGAGACTGACTCTTTTGATTCGAGATACTGTTCATAGAGTTCCTCTACGTAAGAGACACTGCCACCAGAAAGATGGCTGGTTCTTTGCATCCGATCAATGTACTTTTCTTGCATTTTTTTTCTCTGGATTTTTTTCTGTTAGTAGTCTGAGTATTATTAAAATTTTGGCAGTTTCCGTGGCTTATCAGCAAAAGATCCGTTTATTTTTACTATTGTAGGCAGCATTTGTGAAAAAGCTCGAAAATCGTTTTAAAATTCATCAAAATTCGTAAATTTAGAATAAAATGCGGGTTATGATATAAATTTTATTTTTAAATTTTAGGGTTGCTGTTTTCAGATTTTTATTGGTTAACATCATGTTTTATTAAATTATTTATTTTAGAACAACAATGGCGTCTCGATACACACCAGTTTTTCGCGATCCTAACTGGTTAATCGATGAAGATCCAACAATAAATGGTATAAATCCCCTGAAATTTTTCATGATGACTATCAATTAACGGAACGAGCGTTATTTATTTGAATGTTTACGGGGAATAATGATTTTTAAAAGTGTCGGGGCAGCAAATTAAACAAAAATAATTAGATGAATTGCAAAAGAATTATCGGCAGTCTGAGGTCTGTGATTGTTTCAGACTGCTTCAACTTGGAACGGAATAAAATTTAAAAATTAACTCTGCGGAATCATTGAATTTTATTGCGGGGATTTGTTCAGTTTCAGCAACCGATAGAAAACATAATCTGCTGATAATTTACCCGACCCTTTTAAAAGTAAGGGTATCAGCATGACTAAAAAAATTAATGGCAATTTGTAGTTACCAAACCCCTTATCTGAAATGGCATATCCTTTAAATAATTCATCTAAACCTTGCCATTGTTCGGGCCAATGAACACCTAAAATAGCGATAACAGTTAACACCATTAAGCTTAGAGACCAAAAACGAGTGAGTAAGCCTAAAGCCAATCCAATGCCGCCAAGAATCTCTACCCAAGTTGCTAAAAACCAGCTGACATCTGTTGAGATTGAGTTAAATGGAAAAGGAAAATTCTGCTGAATATTGTCAAACCAGTTTTCTCCATTAAGTTTAGTGATACCTGCTTCATAAAATTCCCAAGCTAATATGAGCCTTAAAAATAACAATGCCCCCCAATCTCCCAAATTTTCAAGAGTTCGGGTTATGTTTTGCCAAAATGACAGCCAGTTGATCATATTAAAATTACCTCAAGTGAATCAATTATCTGTCTATACAGATGTTTCAGTTGGATAAATGTTTCAGCCGCAAGGATAATTCCATAACAATTTGATTATTGCGTCTTTTTTCCGTACCAGCGCTCCATTGCCAATTTATCAAGTATCGAAAGTTGGCTGGTTGCTTTAATCGTTTTATTTTGTTGACGATTGATAGGAATGGTTAAAGGGTAATTCATGATTGAAAATTCATCAAAAATTGTCGCATTAATTAATTCGGGTTCTAGCATCTGATTAATTTCACGACACCTTATTGTCGCATCTTGAGCATTGAATCCTATCGCTTGTAGCCGAGGTGTGCACTCACTGATTTGTTTTTCTATTGGTGAGTATTGATAGGGCCATAATGGGTTTCTAAATTCGTGTTCAAAGCCAAGTGCGTGACCAAATTCATGTAAAATCAAGCGTTTTGCGCGTTCAGATTCCAAGCTAAGCCGGTTAAGCTCTGCCAGTTGCAAAGTGGGCGCCTGATCGACCAGATCGCCATGATTACCTAAAATCGAACCCGTATGAGATTGAAAACTAATGCGAATATGACTGTACTTGGGGGCGTGTGCAAGACTGTCGAAAAAGGCAAGCTGTAAACTTGAGTTCTCCGTCCACAACGGCGCATATCGTTTTACTACAGCTTTTTGCTCTGTGGTGCCATCAATAAAAACAACATTTAAGGTGCTGTTTTTCGGCCACATTTTTGATTTTACTAAAACTGCACTAAACACAGTGTGGTGAGTAAATAGTAATATAACGATGAATATTCGATAAAACACAGTGATTTAATGGTTATTAGCTAAAGTCGCGGGTGATGTTAAAATCTCCCCGATAAACAAAACAATAATTAGCTCGAATTATACATCACAATTGATGCTTTGAATGTGTAGAGCTTTGGCATTATTCAGGTTTGTGCGGTTAAATGGTGCTATTTTTGCTGCAAAAAATAATTATTTTGCGGTAAACCTCATTGATTTTTCGCGAAATGCGCAGGTGTAGTATGGAAAAAACGATGCAACATCTAACTCATTCTTATAAAATTGTCAGCATATTACAGATTTTGAGATAAATTCCATGCAATCAACTGTTATCGCTCCTTCAATTTTATCTGCTGACTTTGCCCGATTGGGGGAAGAAGTCACTAATGTCATTCAAGCTGGTGCGGATTGGGTGCACTTTGATGTTATGGATAATCATTACGTACCCAATCTGACAATTGGTCCCATGGTATGTCAGGCGTTACGTGACTACGGTATTACCGCGCCAATTGATGTGCACTTGATGGTTAAGCCGGTTGATCGCATTATTCCTGACTTTGCCAAAGCAGGCGCATCTATAATCACTTTTCATCCAGAAGCTAGTGAGCATGTTGATCGAAGTTTGCAATTAATCAAAGATTCGGGTTGCCAAGCAGGATTAGTATTAAATCCTGCCACTAGCTTGCATCATCTTGAGCATGTGATGGACAAATTGGATGTGATTTTGCTGATGTCAGTTAATCCTGGATTTGGTGGTCAATCCTTTATTCCACATACACTTGAAAAGCTTCGTCAGGTAAGAGCATTGATTGATCAAAGTGGTTTTGATATTCGACTTGAAGTTGATGGTGGTGTTAAAACGGATAATATTGGTGAAATTTCAGCCGCAGGTGCCGATACGTTTGTCGCTGGTTCAGCGATTTTTAATACTGAGGATTATGCTGCGACCATTCAAGCAATGAAAGCCAATATTGTTCAAGCGACACAGAGCTGATTCGGTTAAGTAAGCCTGCATCGTGCGGTAACAGCATAATATAGACTAAGTGATCAACAAATAGTTGGTAATGTCAGCCTGATTTTTACCGCTCGACGATGAGCTTTAATTAATCTAATAGAATTAATGAGTTGAAGTTTTTCTCTTTAAAGTCAATATAGCCAGTCAATAATGAAATACCCCACACCACATAAGCGGATTTTAATGGTCGACAATTATGATTCGTTTACCTTTAACCTGGTGCACTATTTGCAACAATTGAATGCGCAAGTTGTGGTTAAGCGTAATGATGAATTGTCACTCGATGAAGTTTCACAAATCGGGCCTTCACACATTGTGATTTCGCCCGGCCCGAAAACACCCTCAGAGGCTGGGTTATCGCTATCTATAATTGAAAAATTCCAAAATCGATATCCTATCTTGGGCGTTTGCCTTGGACATCAAGCAATCGGCCAGGTTTTTGGTGGCAAAGTGATTAGAGCAAAGCAGGTCATGCATGGAAAAACTTCTGCCATTTTGCACAATAATCAAGGCATTTTTAATGGACTACCTCAAGGTTTTCGAGTTACGCGTTATCATTCATTAGTACTAGATGAAACCAATTTACCCGATTGTCTGCAAATAACTGCCTGGACCGAAAACAGTACCGGACAGCTCGAGTATATTATGGGAATACGCCATAAGACGTTGCCGATTGAAGGTGTCCAATTTCATCCAGAGTCGGTTTTATCTGAGTATGGCTTGACAATGCTTGAAAAATTTTTGATGCATTAATCTTCATTAAGTTAAGCAGATACTCTTGACTAAAATTAGGCCGTCGTTAAACTGCGTTGACATCTGAGCATTAAATTATTTCTGGTGTCGCAATCTATGTCTCATTTCACGGCAAGCTTATTTCGGCTAAATCGCTATTTAAATATTTTGTCGCAAACGGCACCTTATCCTCACGCTCGATTGGAAGCTTTAAGAATCATTAAGCAACATAATCCGATTACCTTGAGAAAATTATGCCAGATGCAACAAGTCAGTATGCCAACCATGTCAAAATTGGTGGATGAATTGCAGAATCAAGGTTTAGTTATTCGTGCACAATCCAAAGACGATGCTAGGCAACGTCTCATCGTACCAACACAAAAAGGTGTTCAGCAGTTGGCTGTCATGGAAACTGAAAATAATCAGTTTTGGGAGCAAAAGCTTATTAACCTGAATGCAACAGAGCAGCAGCTAATGGTTGAAATGCTTGAAAAAATCAACGCACTGATTAAACCGGAGTAAATCAGGCATCGAGTTGATAGGCACAGCGCCTGGCGCCCTCTAGAATATACTCAATACGAGTCACTTTACATTCAAGCACAGCTTTAAAAATAGCCAGCTCTGATTGGCAAAATTGTCGACAACGCATGGCTGCTGCACAAATCGGACAGTGATTTTCCACCAATAATAGTCGCCCTTCTTGTTCAATGACCTCAGCCATGTAACCTTCTTTGGTTCTTAAATCAGCAAGTTTTTTCGCTTTACTTTTTAAATCTGTAATTGGTGAGATTTCTTGCAGATATCGATTAAGAATATCCTTTTCGCGTGCCTTGATGATTTTATCCATTGCTTTGTCACCCAATTGATCTTGCATGTGGTCGAGTAAGTTAACAATTAGTGCTGAGTGGCCGTCTGGAAAGAGTGCTTCTGCTTTTTCTGTTAATTGCCAAACCTTCTTTGGGCGCCCTTTTCCTTGAGTAATAAAATGGTGTGTTAAATAGTGTTGCTCTTCCAGTTGCTCCATATGTTGTCGCGCGCCCATAGATGTCATTTTTAACTTTTTAGCAATGTCAGTGGCACTCATTTGTCCATGAGTTTTAATCAGGTGCAGCAGTTTTTGCTGGCTGACATTGATTTGAAAGTTACTCGCTTTTGGCATACTAATAACTATTCCTTTATGATTGAAGGGTCAATTGGTTGGTCACCTGCTGAAATTTCTAATGATTTAGGCGGATTAAATAAAAACACTGACAAAATAATCAGTGAGGCTGCCAGCCACATTGTTGTTGTTGCACTGATTAATGATACGATACTGCCAATTAATGCTATCAGTACATTACTAAAACAAAAAAAGCTAACTTGTAATCCCATTACCTTTCCTTGTCCCAAATGACCAAAATATCGGGACAACATAGCAGGAAAAACCAGATTGATCACCGCAATGACTGCGCCAGTTAATGATAATGTGATGTAGATCCATTGGTTGTGCATCAAGGTAGTTAATAAAATAAGCCCACCAAAGAGAAGATTGCCGACTAACAAGGCGGTTTTTTCACCAAGGACTTCAGGGATTTTATTGGCGATTGTTGCACTCAGCAAGATCATTAAACTAGTAATGCCAACCGTCGCCCAGGCAATTTCTTGACTGGAAAATTGATGGGATTCAACCAGCCACAAAGGATAGAATTCATAAAAAGCATTAATACCCAGTGTAAATACCAAGTAGTAAATGAAAAAACGGCGGATTTCGCGATTGGCGAGTAGCGTTGCTGAATGATTGGATATAATTTCTTGCCATAGACTTGATTGAGCTGGCTTTTGTGCAGGTTGTCCAGGCAAAATAAAAATCACCATTAACAAAGACGCTGCAACGGCTAAACTGGCAACATAAAAGGCGAAGTCAATTCCATAAGGCGCAAGATAACCTCCGCACAGAGGTCCTATTAACCAGCCGCCGTAAATAGTTGAATACAATAAAGAAAGTGCTCTGCCTCTTTCGATATAAGGTTCCAGTTCGACGGCAATCGCTCGAGCAATCGCCATGTTGCCTTCGCAAAAGCCCGTAACAAATCGCGCAAAAATAAATCCTAAAAATAACTCATGTTCAAATGTGATTGCTGTCAGCATGTAGCCTAAAATACTGCCACTTAATGAATAAATTAAAATCGGCTTACGTCCATATCGATCAGATAACGAACCAATGATATTACTGCCAATTAATATCCCTAATGGATATGAGGCTAAAGTTAGTCCGAGTAAAATTTTGGGGTCGAGCGACCAAAACTGGATAATATTTTCAGAATTATCCGCAGCAAAATACGGCGATAATAATGGGTAAGGTAGTGCGATACCCGCGGTTCCCAAAAGAGAAACCAGCATGATTGTTGCAAGAATTAAACGAGCTTTTAAGGCATTCAAAAGGTGATGACCACATCTTTAAATATAAAGTTAATACTTTATATATTAAATGAACGTTTTTCTATCAGCTAATAGACTTAAAATATGGTTCGAATTAGCCTTGACTATACTCAAAATTACTTGGAAAAAATGTATGATTTGAGTGGCTTTGGGGTGATCAATTGGAATCAAATATAATTTAATAGAATTTAAAATAATGTCCGCTCTTTTTTTAAACAAAAAATCGGTACAAATGTTCAAAAAACAGTATAATCCTCATCCGATTTTTTTTTAAATATTTGATGATATTTCTTGCGGTATCACGACTTATTTAGTAATAAAATAAATAGAAACAGCTTGTTCAAAACAGCTCAAATGTAGTGTCCGAAAAAATTCGACACTGTTAACTTCACAATATATCGATGGGGACTTAGAGTGAAGCCAACAAATATTAAAGATCCTGAATATTTTCATAAGGTCGTTGACTGCCAATATGCATGTCCGGCTCACACTCCGGTTCCTGAATATATTCGGTTAGTTGCCGCAGGCCGATACAGTGATGCCTACATGGTTAACTGGGAGTCAAATGTATTCCCTGGAATTTTAGGCCGAGTGTGTGACAGGCCCTGTGAGCCCGCATGTCGTCGCGCAAGGGTTGAAGAAAAGCCCGTGGCGATTTGCCGATTAAAGCGGGTTGCTGCGGATAACAAAAACGATATTAAAGAGCGTTTGCCACAAATTCCACCTGAAAAAAATGGCAAAAAGATAGCGCTTATTGGTGCTGGCCCTGCGTCGTTGACTGTTGCTCGTGATTTGGCGCCATTGGGTTATACCATTGAGCTATTTGATGAGCAGGATATTGGTGGCGGATTTATGCGCAGTCAGATACCAGCATTCCGTTTACCTATCGAAGTACTCAACGAAGAAGTCAATTATATTTTGGATATGGGTATCGTTGCTCACTTTAAGCACTATGTCAGTAGCTTAAAAGAATTACTGAATAAGGATTATGATGCAATCTTTGTTGGTTCCGGTGCACCTCGAGGACGCGATCTGGGTAAGTTGCCAGGGCGTGAAGAAGGAGACGCAAATATCCATATTGGAATTAACTGGCTGGAAAGTGTTGCCTTTGAGCACGTTGAAAAAATAGGCAAAAAAGTTATCGTACTGGGTGGCGGTAACACGGCTATGGATTGTTGCCGAACCGCGCGCCGACTAGGTGGCGATGATGTACGTGTTGTTGTACGTAGTCCAAAAACAGATATGAAAGCATCTTCATGGGAAATTGAAGACGCTATTCGTGAGGACATTCCAATTTATGAAAATCATACACCTAAAGAGTTTGTCATTGAAAATGGCAAACTGGTGGGGATGAAGTTCGAAAAAGTCCGTGCTGAGTATGACGATAATGGTAAACGCTCGCTAGTGCCAACTGGTGAAGACTTGGTGTTTATGGAAGCGGATGAAGTACTCATTGCAATAGGACAAGACAATGCTTTTCCTTGGATAGAACGAGATATTGGTATTAAGTTTGGTGACTGGGATATGCCTGTTGTCAGTGAACTGACCTATCAATCAACCAATGAGAAAGTCTTCTTTGGTGGTGATGCGGCGTTTGGCCCCAAAAATATTATTACTGCTGTAGCGCAAGGCCATCAGGCTGCGGTATCAATTGACAAGTTCTGCCATGGTCAGGATGTGACTGAACGGCTTGATCCATATGTTAATCTGGTCTCACAAAAAATGGGCTTCCACGAGTGGACTTATGACAATCATATTGCCCACGATGAGCGCTTTCAGGTGCCTCATATCGATAAAGAAACGGCCATCAAGAATCTTAAAGTCGAAGTTGAAATGGGCTACGATGAAGAATTGGCCTATCAAGAAGCGATGCGCTGCTTAAACTGTGATGTTCAAACCGTATTTACCGATGATCTTTGTATCGAGTGTGATGCTTGTACTGATGTTTGTCCGACCAGTTGTATTAATTTTATCGATAATGGTGAAGAAGATGACCTTCGCGCCAGATTGCTAGTACCTTCAGATGTCCTTGATCAAGATTTATATGTTTCAGGTGAATTAAAAACCACTCGAGTCATGGTTAAAGACGAGAATGTCTGCCTTCATTGTGGACTGTGTGCCGAGCGTTGTCCAACTTCGGCCTGGGACATGCAAAAATTTTCATATTCAGTAACTAAGGCGGGGCAATAATGCGCATAGAAGCGATAAATGATTTTGTAATTCGCTTTGCAAATGTAAATGGTACTGGTTCAGCCAGTGCAAATAATATGTTTTCGAAAGCGGTATTTCGAATGGGTGTACCAGTTAGCCCAAAAAATATTTTTCCGTCTAACATACAAGGGCTACCAACCTGGTTTGAAGTCCGAGTTACCGAAAAAGGCCACTTAGGTGCGCGTGGTGACGTTGATTTTGTTGTTGCTATTAATGGTCAAACAATGAAACAGGATTATTATTCCCTAGTGCCTGGTGGATACTTTTTGTATGACTCAACTAAAGCGCTGCCAAGAGAATATCAACGTGACGATATTATTGAAATTGGCATTCCGCTAACCCAAATGACCATTGATAATTATGCCAATCCGCGGCAACGTCAATTGTTCAAAAATATTATCTATGTTGGTGCGCTGGCCTACTTATTTGATATGGAGTTTCAAGTATTGACCCAAATGGTGGAAGATCAGTTTGCTAAAAAGCAAAAATTGATTGCACCTAATATTGGTGCATTAGAATTGGGATTTAATTATGCCAAAACACATTTTGAAGGCGTCTGTGGAATTAGTGTGCAGCGTCGCGATAATGTTGGCGATTCAATTATGATTGATGGAAATAGCGCCACAGGTTTGGGTGCTGTATATGGCGGTGCAACGGTTGTCGGTTGGTATCCAATAACGCCTTCTACCTCAGTTGTTGAGGCTTTTGAAAAATATTCAAAAAAATTCCGAGTTGAAGAAAATACCGGTAAACACAAATTTGCCATCTTACAGGCAGAAGACGAATTAGCTGCCATTGGTATGGCGATTGGTGCAAACTGGAATGGTGCTCGCGGCTTTACCGCAACATCGGGTCCTGGCTTATCATTGATGAGTGAGTTTTTGGGGCT
Organism: Aliikangiella maris; assembly: GCF_040719265.1. Taxonomy (NCBI): domain Bacteria; kingdom Pseudomonadati; phylum Pseudomonadota; class Gammaproteobacteria; order Oceanospirillales; family Pleioneaceae; genus Aliikangiella; species Aliikangiella maris. Next base: position 105,614 of record NZ_JBFDAH010000009.1, read on the forward strand.
TGCCTATTTTGCCGAAATTCCGGTCGTTTTAATTGATGTGCAGCGTAGCGGTCCAAGTACAGGTATGCCAACCAGAACGCAACAATCTGATATTATTTCAGCAGCTTACGCATCTCACGGTGATACCAAACATGTATTGCTATTACCTTGCGACCCCGCTGAATGTTTTGAAATGACTGCTCAAGCATTTGATTTGGCTGATCGCCTGCAAACGCCGATAATCATTCTCTCCGATCTTGATTTGGGGATGAATGATCATATGTCGCGACCATTGGTATGGGATGATTCGCGCTGTTATGACCGAGGAAAGGTACTTACCGCCGACGATCTGGATAATATGCAAACCCGTTGGGGGCGTTATAAAGATGTTGATGGTGATGGGATAGGTTATCGTACTTATCCCGGCACGCATCCAACTAAAGGATCTTATTTTACTCGTGGTTCATCGCATGACGAATTTGCTGCTTACACTGAGGACAGCGGTAAGTACGAAGAAAACATGCAACGTCTGGTGCTAAAATGGGAAACGGCTAAAGAATATGCACCAAAACCACAAATCAAGTTTCGTGATAAGTCATCAAAAGTCGGTGCTATCTTTTTTGGAACCAGCACGCATGCCACTTATGAAGCGATTGATGGTTTAGAAGAAGAAGGTATCAAGTTGAATACCTGTCGCATTAAATCTTTTCCATTTCACAACGATATAAAGGAATTTATCGATCAACACGATACCATCTTTTTGATCGAGCAAAATCGAGATGCTCAAATGCGTACTTTGATTATTAATGAATTTAATATCGGCACTGAAAAGCTTAAATCAATACTCAATATTGATGGTATGCCTATACGGGCGAGACGAATTAAAAGAAAAATTGAAAAAATGTTAAATGGTGAACAAGTAAGCCCATTTACTACTGCAAACAGTGGTAAAGAGGAGGTCGCATGAGTTATTTAAAGTCTACGTTTCGTCATCCCCAATCACCGACGAATGCGCTGGGTTATACTCAGGCAAATTATGAAGGGGCGCTGTCGACACTATGTGCTGGTTGCGGGCATGATTCGATTAGTAATTCCATTATTAATGCCTGTTTTGAACTGGCATTAGAGCCACATCGTATTGCCAAAATGTCGGGCATTGGTTGTTCATCAAAAACCCCTGCTTATTTTCTGGCTAATTCACATGGCTTTAATTCAGTTCACGGACGGATGCCTTCAGTAACGACTGGCGCCAATATGGCTAATAAAGACTTGATTTATATTGGTGTTTCAGGTGACGGTGATACCGCGTCGATAGGGATGGGACAATTTATGCATCTGGTGCGCCGAAATGTCAATATGCTATATATTGTGATGAATAACGGTGTCTACGGGCTGACTAAAGGCCAGGACTCAGCAACTGCTGATCTGGGCAGCGCCAGTCGCAAGGGCGTACCAAATATGTATGAACCAATGGATTTATGTGAACTCGCCATTTCATTAGGATCGGGATATGTTGCTAGAAGCTTTTCTGGTGATAAGGATCAACTGGTGCCTTTAATTAAAGGCGCAATAAAACATAATGGATTTGCCCTCATTGATTGTATTTCTCCTTGCGTGACGTTCAATAACAATGATGGCTCGACTAAGAGTTATGATTGGGTGAGAGATCACAAAGAAGCGACGGGTAAGGTTGATTTGGTGCCGTTAGAGCAAGAAATTACCGTACAATCGCCGGGAAGTGATAAAGAAAATATCACCATGCACGATGGTACGGTTATACAGCTAAGACGCCAAAATGAAAATCTCGATATTCACTGCCGGGAATCAGTACTGACAGCTTTGGAAGAAGCCAAACAAAATGAGCAGGTTTTGACTGGATTGCTACACTTAAATACCGATTCAAAGAGTACTCACGAGATTATTAATACTTCGGATACACCATTAAATCAGTTAAATGAGTCTGATTTGTGTCCGGGAAGTGCAGCACTTGAAGCTTTTAACCAAAGTTTAAGGTAATCAATGAAAACCAAAGTTGCTATTAATGCCTCATCAGGAAAGATGGGGCAACAAGTTATTAACCAAACCGTTGTTAATAAAGACGCTGAATTGGTTGCGGCATTTTGTCGACCAAACCACCGTTTACTCGGGCGTCAGGTTGGTTTTACTGATATTAGTTATACCAGTGATATAAATACCGGTTTAGCTAACAGTCAGGTCGTTATCGATTTCAGTTTGCCCGAAGCTACTTTAAACTTACTGACTATCGCTCGACAAACCAAAACGCCAGCGCTGATTGGAACAACCGGCTTTAATAAACAGCAGATTGAACAAATTACTCAAGCTGCCAATGAGATCCCGTTGTTACTTGCGCCTAATACGAGTATTGGCGTTAATTCGGTACTGGTTTTGTTAGCCAGTGCGGCGAGAATGCTGGGTAAAAAAGCAGATATTGAAATCATTGAGTCACATCACAAGCATAAGTTGGATGCTCCATCTGGCACTGCCATTCGTATGGGTGAAGCTATTGCTGAAGCGATGGGGGAAAACTTTGATGATTTGAAAGTCACTGATAGTCGATTTGAAAAACGTTCACGCGAAAAAGGTGAAATTGGTATGTCAGTGATTCGGGCTGGTGAAATTATTGGTGAGCATAAAATTATGTTTGCCCTAGATAATGAAATTATCAATATCGAACACAAAGCATTAAACCGACATTGCTTTGCTGAAGGCGCTGTTTCCGCCGCCATTTGGTTGGCAGATAAACCTGCCGGCTTTTATACGATGCAAGATTATTTGGCAGATAATTAAATATCTGCCGATTCTGCTATCAAATAAAGTCGTTTAACTCAGTATTCTTTGATACCATTTTTAGTGGCTAGAATTAAGTGATCAGCAGGTCGGTGTGCAAATAGTCCATTGGCAACCACACCGACAATTTGATTAATTTTTGATTCAAGTGCTTTGGCCTGATTGATTTCCAGACTATGAATGTCCAGAATCACATTGTTATTATCCGTAGTGAAACCTGCGCGATATACTGGATTACCACCCAGTTTAACAATTTCTCTAGCGACATGGCTGCGAGCCATTGGTAAAACTTCAACAGGTAAGGGAAATTGTCCAAGCGTTTCAACATACTTGGACTCATCGGCAATACAAACAAATTTTTCTGCGACTGCGGCAATGATTTTTTCGCGTGTTAACGCACCACCTCCACCTTTGATCAGCTCAAGAGATGTATTCGATTCGTCTGCACCATCAATATAAACGGGCACTGAGTCTGCGTCATTTAAATCGATTACTTCAATGCCAATCGATTTTAAACGTTGAGTAGAAACTTCTGAGCTCGATACTGCTGCTTTGATTCGATTTTTATATGGCTCAAGCAAATCAATAAAACAGTTTACTGTTGAACCGGTGCCGATACCAATTATTTCGTCATCCTGAATATATTTTAAAGCAGTCTTTGCGGCTTCAATTTTTAATTGTTGCTGATCCATAAAGTTGGTCCGGTTGTTGGGAAGTTGATTAATTTAACGCAAATTAATATTTAATTAATTATTTTTTCGCGTTAATCAATGTTAATTGGCGGCGCATTATACCGCCTTTATTTTGATTAACAAATGCTGTTTTACTGAACAAAATGTGAACTGTGTCGATTTAACACAAATTTCATCTTTAAACGCTTGATCTCGACTAAGAACAAGAGTATTTTTAATATCCGCTTTTAAAAACTGCTTTTTTTAAGTGAGATATTGTAAAACGGACCTTTAAATCTTTTCCAGTAAGTTTGTTATGCTTTAGCCGATAAGATTTAGTCAAATCAACTAATCATTTTTTTAGTGCAATGTTAAATGTATTTAAGCTTGGTTAATTGAGAGAAGTAAAGGACTCCTGAATAAAAATAAAAATTGCTTTTGAGCGAATTGGAGACCAAATGAAACGTAAACCAGATATATTAGTTATTTTAGCCGCTTTATTGGGCATTGGTATGGTAGTTTCCAGTTTTAGTGGTGTTAATGCTGCAAAAACAGAAATTCCAACTCAAATTACTTCACGCTAAGATCTCAAACAATGAGCTTTCAGTTGTAATTTAATGAAAAGCCACTGTCTTATATCTAGTTGGTAAGTTCTATTTATGCGCCACAAATGCTGTTGTGGTGCTATCAGTGTTTTTTTCAAACGAATAAAAATCCTTTTGTGTAAAAATACCATCGAGTGGGTAGTCCCAAGGTTGTGATGGAATTGAATCAACCTTTTGTTCTTCGAAAGCTAGTCCAAAGCATAATGGTTTTTCCTTTGCACCCACTAAATGTGCCAAAGTTGCATCATAATAACCTCCCCCCATTCCTAAACGGTTCCCTTTGATGTCAAATGCAACAAGTGGCATTAAGATAATATCCAACTGAGAAATCCTGATTGCATGGTTTACAGCTAGGTCAACTTCTGGAATTTTAAGTTTGTTGGGGATTAGTTTGGTCTCATGAGTATAGGGAAGGAACCATAAACGATTAGGTTTCATTGGTTTAAGTTTGGGCAAATAGCAACGTGTTTTGTCAATAATTAACTGCTCAATAATGGCCTGGGTACTGATTTCACCATCAAATGATAAAAAGCAAGCAATATGCTTGGCATTAAAATAGGTAGGATGAGCCAAAAGGTGTTTTAATGCCGCTTTTCCGGATTTTCGAGATTGTTCTGACGTAATTAGATTTCGGCGCTGTCTGATTTCTTGACGAATGGCCTTTTTGGCATGTTCAACACAAGGATCGGCGTACTTCATAAGTCTTTTAACTTTGTTATTCAACTCGAGATATTGAACTGGGTGCGGTAAGTGAGTCATGTGAAGAGAAACTGAAACTAGTACTTTCAACTCACTTTATTCATGCTTAGTATTTGCTATTTATTAATTTGCCTCTAATAAGTGTAAAGGCTAAAAGATACCTAATTACTAAAAAAGACTGATTAATATAAAGTCACCACCCATTTTGCCGTTTGCTGATCTCGCCCATGAACCCGAAGGTTCAGGGGGGAATTCCGTAACCAAATCAGGCTTTCCGATGCGTGCCGGACTTGCACACCATTGATTAACAAGAACTCCCGGAGATATAGTTTATCGGCTCAAGGACTCCAACAGCTTGGCGAACAAAACAGGCGGTGGCTGAAAGCTATGTTAACTCCATTTGCGCACCGGATGCTAGTGCAGATTCTACTTGATCCTTTAATTTTTTAATTCGGCTATCAAATTCTTCACTCATTGGCGCTTCTTCTGCGTGGCTTTGTTGAAACTCATAAGTGAGATTAAGTGCCGCCATAACGGCGATTCTATCTGTTCCGACTATTCGGCCACCAGATTTGATGGTGCGCATTCGCTTGTCGAGGTCGCGTGCGGCGGCTTCTAATTGTTCCACTTGATCGGCGGGGCTGGAAACATGATATTCATTACCCATAATATGGACGGTAACCGGTTTGATTTCTGCCATGCCCTAACCTTTACTCTTTAGTTTGCTTATCATGGCTTCAATCTTTTCACTGGCCAGCTTGTTTTTCTCAATCAAATTATCTCTATCCAAGCGTAACTGGCGATTTTCTTTGATGAGTGCTTGGTGGGCGGCGAGCAATTTGGTGATACTGCTCTCAAGTTGTGAAAGATTTGAGTTATCCATAGCAAACTATTGTTTTTAAGAATGATTTCAATATAGAGCGCAACACTCTCGCGGTCAATGGTATAATGGTTAAAATTGTCAATAAAATAGCGCAATAGAAAGCAATCCCAACGGATTTGCTCGGTTAAAATGCGCATATAATCTAGATTCAGGTAAAAGACGATGCTAGAACCCGACTATGAAGAAATCGAAAGCATATTGGCTGATGAAGAGTGCGAAACCAGCGCTACTCAGATACAGGCGATATTCTGTGGAATGTTTGCTGGCGGCTATAGCCCGGATGCAACCAACTGGGTAAAAACACTCGAGGATATGACTAATCAAAGTCATACTTTTTCAAGCTCCGCACTTAATGCACTAAAACAGATGTTCAGTTGGACGGCACAAATGATGTTAAAACATGATGAGCTGACGCCAATGCTGTTGCCTGATGACGGTTATCCGCCTATTGATATTTTGGAAGCATTGACTGAGTGGTGTCAGGGATTTTTGTTAGGGTTTGGGCTTGAGTCGTCTGAACAGTCAATTGAAAATGATGAAGTCAAAGAGTCATTAATTGATTTAGCCGATATTTCTAATCTGGCTCTTGAAGCTAAAGATGATGAAGAAACCCGCGAAGCGTTATTTACCCTGATTGAGCATATTAAAGTTGCAACTCAAATTATTCACTGGGAAATGGTTTTAAAAAATCAAACACAAACTATTGAACCTAATACGACTTTACATTAGGGTTTTAACGGGCGTGGTTAAATAGTCCGCATATTTTTTTATAATAAATTAATCATCGCTAACCTAATTATTTAACTGAAAAAATAAAAATTAACTTATGATATCAAGAGCAGAATACGCTCGCCGTCGACGCGAGCTAATGGATCTAATGGGAAACAATTCAATTGCTATATTACCCTCTGCCAGCGAAGCAGTGCGCAGTCGTGATACTAATTTTAACTTTAGGCAAGATAGTGACTTCCAATATTTGACTGGATTTCCAGAACCAGAATCAGTTGTCGTTTTATTGCCGGGTCGAGAGCATGGCGAATATGTTATTTTTTGTCGAGAGAAAGACCCGATGATGGAAACTTGGCACGGTCGTCGTTACGGGCCTAAAGGCGCAAAAAAGCAATTTGGCTGTAATGATGCCTTTCCAATTGAAGATATTGACGACATTTTGCCTGGTTTAATGGAAGGGCGAGAAAGAATTTACTACGAATTTGGAAATCATCCCGATTTCGATAATCATATTATGGGATGGGTAAATACCTTGCGTGCTCAAGTGAAAAAAGGGGCGACACCGCCAGGTGAAATTATTGATTTAAGCCATATTTTACATGATATGCGGCTTATCAAAAGCAAGGCTGAAATCAAAGTCATGCAAAAAGCGGCAGAAATTAGTGCAAATGCCCATATTGCTGCAATGCAGATTTGTAAACCGGGTATGAACGAATTACGAATCGAGTCTGAATTAAAGTATCAGTTTGCTAATCAGGGGGCACGCTGGGAAGCTTACTCTTCTATCGTTGCATCAGGTGAAAATGCGTGTATTTTGCATTACGTTGAAAATAATGCAGAAATGCAAGATGGCGATCTCTTACTTATTGATGCTGGCGCAGAGTTGGACGGGTATGCCGCTGATATTAGTCGAACATTTCCGGTAAATGGACAATTTTCGGCCGAGCAGCGAGAAGCTTATGAGTGGGTATTAAAAGCTAATGTTAAAGCAATTCGAGAGGCTAAACCGGGGAACCCGTGGTCTGCTCCACACGATGCCGCAGTTAAGGAGTTGACGCGAGGCTTGATTAAAATGGGGATTTTACACGGCAAACTTGAAGATTTAATCGAACAAGAAGCCTATAAGCCTTTTTATATGCACAAAACGGGTCACTGGCTTGGTCTTGATGTACATGATGTTGGCGATTATCTACAAGATCGAGAGCCACGAATTCTCGAAGAAGGTATGGTGTTAACTATCGAGCCTGGCTTGTATTTTGCACCAAATACCAAAGGCTTGGATGAGAAATGGTGGGGTATTGGTATTCGAATTGAAGATGATATTGTTATTACGACTAAGGGGAATAAAGTGCTGACTAAATCTGTGCCTAAAGATCCCGATGAAATTGAAGCTCTAATGGCAAAAGCATCGTAATTTGATTGAAACTGAATGCAATCTTTTGACATTGTAATTGTTGGTGGTGGCATGGCGGGGTTAACCGCAGCGCTATGCTTCGCCCAGCATAATCTGTCTATTGGCTTGATTGAAGCGGTTGAGCCTAAATCGTGCCATACTCCTGGTTTCGATCAACGGGCAATTGCTCTTTCTGCATCTTCTATCCGTATTTTTAAATCGCTCGGCGCGTGGCCGTTGATTCGTGGTCTTGCGCAACCTATTGAGCATATTCATGTGTCTGATCAAGGTCAGTGTCAGTTCACCCGGTTGGATGCAAAAGCACATAATTTAGATCAGTTTGGCGCGGTTATTCCACTCGATGCGGTGGGCCCAATTCTTTGGCGACAGGTTGCAAAGAAATCCAATATTTCATTATTCTGTCCCGCAACCCCCGTATCCATTAATCAACATGAAAGTAAGTGTACACTTTCGTTTGAGATTTCTGGTCAAAGCGGAATATTACAAACATCATTACTCATCGCTGCCGATGGAACTTTCTCAAAAATTGCTCAATTATGCGGAATCGATGTTGCGCGAAAACCATATGCGCAAACCGCCGTGATTGCCAATATTAAGACCCAAAAGCCGCATCGAAACTGTGCGTTTGAACGATTTACACCCCAGGGACCACTAGCATTATTGCCTTTACAAAATAATCAAATGAGCCTGGTTTGGTGCCATGATTCTACGCATGCAGAGTCGATTATGGCAAAAAATGATGAAGATTTTATGGCCGATTTACAACAAGAATTTGGTTATCGGCTAGGACAAATTCTTAAAGTCAGTGAGCGTTATAGTTATCCATTAGCCTTGCACCAAACAAAGGCTTTTTCACGAGGTCGAGTATTAATGTTAGGTAACGCTGCTCACACCTTACACCCAATTGCGGGTCAAGGATTCAATTTAGGGTTAAGGGATGTTGCTGTTGCTAATGATTTAATCTTACAAGCAAAAAGTAATGAGTTTTCTCTTGGTGACCCACAATTCATGCAGCAATATCAAATGCTTCGGGCATCAGACTGGCAATTGACAGTTGGGGCGACAGATGGATTAGTTAAGCTTTTCAGTAATGATTGGTTGCCGGTTAGCTTACTGCGAAGCAAAGCGCTAGGACTGATTAATCTATTGCCTTTTGCGAAACAGCAGCTAGTGAACGCTGCGACTGGGTATTCCGGGCATTCATCGCGTTTGGCCAGAGGATTGGCAAACCCTGTGATAAATATTGATAACGGATTGACTGACTAATGACACGTAATGATATGACACGTACAGACTATGATGTTCTGATTGTTGGTGGCGGAATGGTGGGTCTTGCTATGGCTGCAAGCTTATGTGACAGCTCACTTAAGATTGGTGTATTAGAACGACAAGATTTTTCATCGGTTGACCAGCCATCTTTATTAACTGAGCAACAAGTTGCAGCAAACGATTATGATATCCGCGTCAGCGCAATTAATCCCGCCAATCAGGCATTTTTGTCTTCTTTCGATGTATGGCAAAAAATTCCATCGTGTCGTCTAGCAAATTATGAAAAAATGTTTGTATGGGATGCCCTCGGACAAGGAAAAATCGAGTTTGATGCAGCCAAATTGGGGCGTGCTTTTTTAGGGACAATTGTCGAAAATCGAGTGTTGAGAGCCGCACTTTATCAACGCTTAATGAATACTTCTAATGTGACTTTACTAACCAATCATTCAATCGATCAAATCATAAATTTGGCTGCATCGACTAACAATGAGTCGGTCACGGTTGCTTTAGCTAATGGTGAGCAGATCAAGTGTCGCTTTTTAATTGGTGCAGATGGCGCTAATTCGTTAGTGCGGCAGCAATTGATCATTGGTAACAGCAGCCAACCTTATGAACAATCTGCTTATGTTGTGAATGTTCAGTGTGAGCTTCCTCATCAAAATACTGCTTGGCAGCGCTTTACAGAATTTGGGCCTGTGGCATTTTTACCTTTGCCAGATGAAAAACTTTGCTCCATTGTCTGGTCTATTGATACCGTTCAGGCAAATGCGTTGAAACTTAAAAATTTAACTGCCTCAGCGTTTGCTGAAAAATTGGCGTCATTTTTTGAATCTCGACTAGGACAACTTGAAATCATTTCTCCGATTCAAAATTTTCCATTGATTAGTCAGCATAGTGAAACTTATTTGACTCGGCGCTGTGCATTAATTGGTGATGCCGCACACACTATTCATCCTTTGGCTGGTCAGGGAGTTAATCTGGGTTTACAAGATGCATTGAGTCTGAGTCAACAAATTAAAGCGCAACTCAGTGCAGGAAGAGATTTCACAAATATTGCAAACCTAAGGGCATTTGAGCGTATCAGAAAACAACAAAATTATTTGATGCAAGCTTCAATGAGCGGCTTTAAGTGGTTATTTGGCAGCAATCAAATGCCTGTTGTCTTACTGAGAAATAGTCTGTTAACACAAATGAATCAGTTAGAACTGGTAAAACAACAGTTTATTTCACATGCCATGGGTATTTGAAGGCAGTTATCTGGAGTATTATTACTCGATCAAAATGGTAAAAGATGGCTATTTTAGCACGGTTTAAATAATGGATTATGCTATGCTTTAATTAGGGAATTAGTAAATTCAATGCATATATATTTTATAATCAATAATAAAGTCAGGGCGTTACATTGAAAATAACCACCGGCCGACAGTTTAGAACTTATGTGATTAGCTGGTTTTTGTTATTGGTTGGAATTATTTTTATTGTCGGCGGCGGGATTATCTATCGACAAGCGCAAAACTATTTATTGAACCACCTTGCACAAGATAAATTCGAACTACTCTCCTCGCTCGCTCGTATTGTTGATGTCGAACAACACCAGTTAATAACTAATGAAAAATCGGTCGATCAGCAAAGTTACAAAAGTTTGGCAAATTTATTTGGTGTGTTTTCACAAGCAAAAGCCAATCAATATCACTTGTTTTCGGTGAATCAACTTTCAGCCAATAAAAAACTGGTTTATGCGATCGATAATCAAGTTGCAGAAAAAAACTTAATTCAAATTAATACCCCTTCATTCAACTTTTATTTAGCAATAAATGCATCACAAGGTATACAGCTTTTTCATGATAAGCGTTTTTCTCAGGCACTTACTTTTACGGATAATAAGAAAAAATACGTGATATATAGTGTATTAAATGCGCGCCAATTAAAAATTTTTATTAATGATAAATTGCAGTTTATTTGCCCTGACTTCTCTGTTTTGGCTTGCCACTATCAACAACTAAAATTTAACGAGCATAGTAAAAACAGCCATTTCTTCAGTTTGGCACTAACTGAAAATATACCAGCGAAAATACGCTATATTACATTAGGTGAAAAACTTAATTTACCTGGCGATTATTATTTCTCAAAAGAACCACTCCTTAGTTATAGCAGTCAAATATTTAATCAAATTCCTTTTTTTAATGGTGTTGTTGCCGATAAAAGTAACTTGAATTTATCTGTGCCTTTAAAAAATGGAAAAGAAAGCTTGCCAGTTCAAGGCTATTTAATTTGTGAAATACAGCAACAGTATATGCAAGAGTTACTGAATGAGTTGCTTGATTTGATTGTTTTTGGTTTTACGCTAATAACTGTTTTACTAATGCTGGCTTCTATTTTCTTTGCAAGAAAAATAACAAAGCCACTAGAGCGACTATCTATAGCAATTGATAAACTTATTAAAAATGATTTTAATTTTAAGCTGTCAGCAAAAGGGTTTGGTAGTTTCAGGTTTATCGCACAGCAGTTTAATTTAATGATTTATCATGTCCACACAAGTCGCCAAGCACTGATTAAAACAAATAAAGCGTACAGCCGCTTCGTGCCCCACCAGCTGCTTAAACAGCTTAGCGAATCAGGTGTTACAGATATATCACTTGGTGATTGCTGCGAAAGAGACATGACGGTTTTATTTTGTGATATTCGTGGTTTCACTACTTTATCCGAAACTATGTCACCACAAGCCAACTTTTTGTTTATCAATCGTTATCTAAAATTAATTGCCCCGGTTATTAATCGACGAGGTGGCATTATTGATAAATATTTAGGCGATGGAATTATGGCGTTGTTTCCTAATGGTGCAGATGATGCGCTCAAAGCCGCGATTGAAATGCTTGAAGCTCTTGAAGAATACAACCAAATATTACGCCAGAAAAAATTACCTATTATAGAGGTTGGGTTAGGTTTGCATTCAGGAAAAATGATGTTAGGAACGGTCGGTACACATTCTAGAATGGATGCGACGGTAATCTCTGACACGGTGAATGCGGCAGCTCGAGTTGAATCGATGACCAAAGTCTTTAAGACTCGAATTTTAATTACCGAAGAAACGCGCAAGCGATTACAAAATTTGAATGACTTTCAAATTCGATTTATTGCAACCTGTCGGATTCAGGGAAAATATAAGCAGGTGACGTTATATGAAGTCTTCGATAATGATCCGCTAAGTACCCAAAAAGAAAAACAATCAAATCAATACAAGATGCGACTGGCATGGAATATCTATAAAAATGGTGATGCGATTTCTGCGATTATGATGTATCAAAAAATAATTGAAAAAAGTCCAGACGATATGTCTTTGTTCGCACTCATCGAATGCTGTGAGAAAGGTCGAATTTAATCACTTTATTCATTATTCTTAAATAACCGTCAAGTTATTAAGAGCAATTTTCGATTTAATTGAAAACACAAGGTATAAGGAAAAATTAGGTGAAATCATTTAAACAATATTTAAAACAACAACTTTTAGATGAGCAAAATTTACAGAAAATTCAGCTTTTTGAATATGAAGTTTATAAGCCAATTCCTGGGACAAAAAATTCTTATCGACAAGATGCGGCTAATACCAATACGATGACTTTAAAGCACTCTCATATTTATGCAAAACTTGGAGGAAAAGGAAAAGAGCTTTATTCAGTTAATTTTAATGGTACGGGACATGATGGAAGCTCAGGTATTGAAATACCACAAACCCATGCAGACCACTTTCGTAGTCTGGGGTATAATATTCCGCCGAATAATATTTTGGAATCAATCGTTTGGGATACGCTGAGTATCAATACAGATAAGTTGTATTTGTTGGATTAAATTAAAAACCCACAATAATCTAATTGTGGGAAAATATCAGATTACTTTATAGTAAGTAACAATATTATATTTTTTCTACTGGTTTATATCCTTGAGTTTCCAGTTCAGAATTAACACAGTCTAACAAATAGACTTCTAATTCTTCGGGGTTAATTTGGTCTTCTGATGCATAGCGTTTGCAAAGCTCAATAGCTTCGTCTAACACATCTTTAGGTGCATCTTTGGGTTCATTAATAGCTAACGCATTTAATGAAAAAAGTGCCACTATTAAAAAACTCATTACTTTCATTTAGTTTGTCTCCAGATTGATTGACGGCAATTAAAATTGACTGAAAGTAAAGTAGCACTATCGTTTTTTGTTCACAAACAATATATTTTTGCAGTAAAGATAAAAAAAATTAGTTTTGAAAATGAATTAAATGAGAGATTATCGAGGCGAATAACAGCATAAAAATAGGGCGATAATTATTATTTATAGAGATTTTTAGGCTAATAGGATGATTTAACACGAAAAAGCTTCTCGGGACAGATGCTTTTCGTTAGACTGCTTCCACTATACCCTTTAAATGAACAAGCATTGTCAAACTTATTTATTCCTAATTTTCCGTAGCGTTTCTTGTTTAACAGCTTTACCAAGATAAAAACGCGTTAGGTTATATATTTTTTAAAAATACACCATTAATGTGGAAAAAATATCTGACAACTCTAAAAAATTTACAAAGCCAAAACGAGGTTTAATAGCAATGTTTAACCATGCATTGAGAGAGATTGCATCGATGATCGCGGCCATCTGGATTGGATTGATTATTGGTGTTTCTTTTTACGCTGCCCCAATAAAATTTACAGCAGAAGGGGTTGGTTTAGATGCACTTTTATTAATTGGGCAAGTTACCTTTCAAAACTTCACTTGGGTTGAGTTTGGAGTATTTGGGATATTATTATTGACTGCATTGAGTCATTTGAACAAATCAGCCTTTATTTGTATGGGCTTATTAGCGGTTAGTTTATTAGTACAAAAGCTTGTTATCTTACCGCCGCTCGATGTTGACTTGAATAATGTGGTATCGGGCCAGCCGAGGCCAAGTGGTTATTTACATATACTTTATGGTGTACTCGATCTGGTCAAAATGAGCTTATTGATTATTATTTCATTATTATTACGCACCAATGAACAACCAGCAGAAGTAACGGAAGTACTAGCGGACTAATTAAATTTGGTTGATTGGAATTTTTAAGTATTGGTGATTATTGTTCTCTGCTATAGGTAATTTTCCAGCACGAATATTAATTTGTAATGCTGATAATAATAGCTTGGGAACTTTTAGCTGCTTATCCCGTTCCTGACGTAAATTGATAAAGTCGCTGCGTGTTCGATTGTTGCCGATGTGAATATTATGTATTTTTTGTTCTTTGACGGTTGTTTGCCAGAGTAATTCTCGATCTCCGGGTTGATAGTCATGACACATATATAAATGTGTTTCTTCTGGTAAAGCGAAAATTGTCTTGATTGAGTCATATAGTGTTCCTGCATCACCGCCTGGAAAATCGCATCTTGCTGTACCATAATCGGGCATGAATAAGGTGTCACCAACAAATGCGTGATTATCAATCAAGTAGGTAGAGCATGAGGGGGTATGACCCGGTGTGTAAATACATTTGATAGGGGTATTGCCAATGGTAATCACTTGTTTGTCAGCCAGCAATTGATCAAAATCTTCCGCTGTTGCAGCATGTATACTGGTTAAGTTAAATAATTGGTTAAACGTTTGTTGGACCGTGGTAATACGTGCGCCGATTAATATTAATGCGTTCGTTTTTGCTTTAAACCATTGGCTGGCAGTAATGTGATCGGCGTGAGCATGAGTTTCTAGAATCCATTTGAGCTTGAGCTGTTGGGCCTCAATTTGCGAAAAAATCATCTCTGCGCTCTGATATGATATTTTTCCAGAAAATAAATCAAAGTCGGCAACTGGGTCTATCAGAACGGCTTCTTTACTCGAAATATCATAAACCAGATAAGTGAAAGAGCTCGTTTCTTGATGAAAAAAAGATTCGATTTGAGTAGGCACGGTTTGATCCTGTTTAAATCAATTGAATAACAATTTAGTGTTTTACGCTGATTAAGTCTGGCTGGTTTTACTCAATCATTGTCTCAGTTTAGCATATAATATGAATTCATTTTTTTGTGCTAAATCAAAGATACTAGGAAGCCAACAATGAATTTTCTGCATGCCATGATAAGAACTGCTTGCCCCGAAGCATCACTTGATTTTTATATAAAAGGCTTGGGTCTTAAATTAATTCGTGAAAAAAAAGTACCACAAGGTAAATTTACACTTTACTTTGTTGGTGAATCTGAAAATTCGCCAATGATTGAATTGACTCATAATTGGGAGGCGCGCGACTATTCTAGTGGAGATCAGTTTGGTCATCTGGCATTTGCGGTAAAGGATATTTATGCCACTTGTGAACATTTAATGGGGATGGGAATTAAAATCAATCGTCCTCCCAGAGACGGATACATGGCATTCGTGAAAGATCCAAATGGAATTTCAATCGAGTTACTGCAACAGGGAGAAGCCCTAAAACCTTGCTCGCCTTGGAAAAATATGGAAAATTCAGGAAGCTGGTAAATTTATATAAGTTTTACTTAGCGCGTTAACTAATTGAAATAACATAATATTATATTTAATACTCAATTTTTAGCGGCATTTCAAGCGACAAAAAAAGCTAAAAAACAATCGAAATTTCCGATTGGTATAACTAAACTGGCTGGTATAGATGTTATAACAAAAAGTGTAGTTCCTTTTATTCTAATCAGCTTTATTGCGCTGTATAATTCGCCGTCTATTTACACTTAGGAATATGAAAACATGGGTAAACAAACACCTTTTTATGACTGCCATATCCAGTCAGGCGCTAAGATAGTTGATTTTGGTGGCTGGGATATGCCGTTACATTATGGTTCGCAAGTCGATGAACATCACGCCGTTCGTCAAGATGCGGGTATGTTTGATGTATCTCATATGACCATTGTAGATGTCTGTGGTGATGATGCAAAAGCTTATTTAAGACGCCTGCTGGCAAATGATGTTGCCAAATTAACGGTTAGTGGAAAAGCACTGTATAGCGGTATGTTAAATGAAGAAGGTGGGGTTGTTGATGATTTAATTGTTTACTACCTGAGTGATACTGAATACCGCGTTGTTGTTAATGCCTCTACACGTGAAAAAGATCTGGCCTGGATGGAAAAGCAAGCAGCAGAGTTTGCTGTGACTATTACTGAAAATAACGATTTTGCCATGTTGGCTGTTCAAGGGCCAAATGCGATCGAAAAAACCAATCAGGTGCTTTCGGCGGCTCAACAGCAGGCGGTTAAAGATTTAGCTGTGTTTGTTGCAGCGGATAGCGAAGGCTTCTTCATTGCTCGAACAGGTTACACCGGAGAAGATGGCTATGAGATTATGGTTCCTTTAGCGTCAGTTACTGAATTTTGGAATCAACTGATTAAAGTCGGTGTTAAACCTTGTGGTTTGGGGGCTCGCGATACCTTACGTCTAGAAGCAGGTATGAATCTTTATGGTAATGATATGGATGATAGCGTTTCTCCATTAGAAGCCAATATGGGATGGACAATTACCTGGGAACCCGAAGATCGAGATTTTATTGGCAGGAAAGCTTTACTTGCTGAAAAACAAGCAGGCGTTAAAAATAAACTGGTTGGATTGGTACTCGAAGGTAAAGGTGTGATTCGTTCACACATGAAAGTGATTGTAGACGGGATTGGTGAAGGTGAAACAACCAGTGGAACCATGTCGCCTACATTGAAGAAAAGTATTGGTATGGCCCGCGTACCGAAAGCGACTGGCGAGGAAGTTATGCTGGAAATACGTGGTAAATTGATTCCGGCTAAAGTGGTTAAGCCGTGTTTTGTTCGCAAAGGCGAACCTTTAGTGTAAAATGCCCAAAATTTGGCCAGGATTAGCTCTGGCTAAATAAATTAGAATTAAATAGACCAGAATTAAGTAGAATTATCGATTATATAAGGTTGAGGAAATAATAATGAGCAATGTCCCAAGTGATTTAAAATATGTCAGCTCTCACGAGTGGATCCGTGAAGAAGATGACGGCACAGTGGTTGTTGGTATTACTGATCACGCTCAAGAATTATTGGGTGATGTGGTATATGTAGAGCTACCAGAAATTGATAGCGAAGTAGCAATTGAAGATGAAATTGCTGTTGTTGAATCGGTTAAAGCTGCTTCAGATATCTATGCTCCCCTTTCTGGCACCATCATTGAGGTTAACGAAGCGCTGGAAGATGCGCCTGAAACAGTAAATTCCTCTCCTTATGATGATGGCTGGATGTTCAAAATGAAGCCTTCTGAGCCTTCAGAGTTAGACAATTTGATGGATGCAGAAGCTTATCAAAACGAAATTGAAGATTAAGTATTAACCTTATCCGTATTTCGGTAGTAAATGAAAATAGAGCTGGCCTCGGCGGTAGCCGGGGCTTTTTCCATTTTTTTGCGACAATCTTCGGTGGTAAACCGTAATTTATTTAGAGATAGATGATGAAACAGAGTCTAAACGAATTATTAAACAATCAGGAATTTATCCAGCGTCATGTCGGCCCGGATGCTAAAGAAACAGAACGGATGCTTGAGTATCTAGGCGTCTCTTCGCTTGATGAACTGCTTGAACAGACAGTCCCCAATAAAATCCGTTTAGCTGAAGAAGTAAACATACCCAGTGCCAGAAGCGAGCAAGCCGCACTGAATGACATTGGTCGGTATGCTTCTGAAAATAAACTGTTTCGTTCATTTATTGGTATGGGTTACTACACACCTAAAACGCCAACCGTTATTTTACGTAATGTTTTGGAAAATCCAGGCTGGTATACTGCTTATACACCTTATCAACCCGAAATTGCGCAAGGTCGCTTGGAAGCCATATTAACCTTCCAGCAAATGACCATTGACCTAACCGGTCTAGAGCTTGCCAGTGCATCATTACTGGATGAAGCTACTGCGGCCGCTGAAGCAATGGCCATGGCCAAACGGGTTTCTAAAAATAAAAAATCCAACCAGTTTTTTGTTGATCAAAATGCATTCCCGCAAACCATTGACGTGATTAAAACCCGGGCAGAGCATTATGGGTTTGAAATTATTTTAGGTGATGCTAGTCAAGCGACTGAACATGATGTCTTTGGCGCTTTAATTCAGTATACCGACAGTACTGGCGCGGTTGCAGATCTTGAGTCGATTATCAAAGGTTTGCAAGACAATAAAGCAATTGTTGCCGTTGCAGCTGATATTATGAGTTTGGTATTACTCAAATCTCCAGGTGAAATGGGTGCAGATATTGTGTTTGGTTCATCTCAGCGTTTTGGTGTACCAATCGGTTTTGGTGGTCCACATGCTGCTTATTTCGCAATTAAAGAAGCATATAAACGCGCTATGCCAGGCAGAATTATTGGGGTGTCAATTGATAGCAACAATCGCCAGGCTTTTCGTATGGCTATGCAGACACGCGAACAACATATTCGCCGTGAAAAAGCGACCTCTAATATTTGTACAGCTCAAGTTTTGTTGGCTAATATTGTCGCTTTCTATGCGGTCTATCACGGGCCTGAAGGATTAAAATTAATCGCAGAACGTATTCACCGTCAAACCGGCATTTTAGCAGCGGCATTACTTAGCAAAGGTATCGAAGCTGTTAACGACAGTTACTTTGACACGTTGACGTTTAAATTAAGCAATAGCGAAGAGATTCTGGCGCGTGCGGCACAGGAAAAAATCAACCTACGCGTTGATGCCAATGGTCAATTCGGATTAAGTCTTGATGAAGCAACAACGAATGAAGATGTACAAAAACTTTATCAAGTGATTAGTGGTGATTCAAGTACATTGGATTTTGCTGCCTTAGATCAAAAAGTCCAGGCTGAATCGATTATTCCTGCAAAATTAATTCGTGATACAGCAATTTTGCAGCATCCAATATTTAATACGCATCATTCAGAAACCGAGATGTTGAGATTCTTAAAACAGCTTGAAAATAAAGATTTGTCTTTAACTCATGCCATGATCGCATTGGGTAGCTGTACGATGAAATTGAATGCCACATCAGAAATGATCCCGGTTACCTGGAAAGAGTTTGGTTCGATCCATCCTTTTGCTCCAGCAGAGCAAACGCTGGGTTATCAAAAAATGATTGAGGAGCTGGAAGCGTGGTTGGCAGAAATAACCGGTTATGATGCTGTTACTGTTCAACCGAATTCTGGGGCTCAAGGTGAATATGCAGGACTTTTAGCGATTCGGAAATATCATGAGAGCTTGAACCAAGCCCACCGTAATGTGTGCTTAATTCCAAGCTCAGCACATGGTACTAACCCTGCTAGCGCACAAATGGCAAACATGAAAGTTGTTATTGTTAAGTGTGATGAACAAGGCAATGTTGATTTTGAAGATTTGAAAGCCAAGGCTGAACAGGTATCAGATAATTTATCGTGTTTAATGATCACCTATCCATCAACTCATGGTGTATACGAAGAGTCAATTAAAGATATTTGTGATCTGATTCATGAGCATGGTGGCCAAGTTTATATGGATGGTGCAAACATGAATGCTCAGGTGGGTATTACTTCGCCTGGACTGATGGGATCTGATGTTTCACACTTGAACTTGCATAAAACTTTTGCAATACCGCACGGTGGTGGTGGACCTGGTGTTGGTCCAATTGGTGTTAAAAAGCATTTAATTCCATTTTTACCTAATCATAGTGTTAGAAAATTAACAACAACTACCGAAGGTAATGGCGCGGTATCTGCAGCACCCTATGGGAGCGCTGGTGTACTACCCGTTTCATGGATGTATATTGCGATGCTAGGTCGTGAAGGTTTGGCACACTCGACGAAAATGGCGCTGCTTAATGCAAATTATTTAACGGCTCGTTTGAGTGAGCATTATCCGATTTTATATACTGGGCGTAACAATAAAGTTGCGCATGAGTGTATTGTTGATTTACGCCCTATTAAGGCTGAAACTGGCATTACTGAAGTTGATATTGCCAAGCGTTTAATGGACTATGGTTTCCATGCACCAACTATGTCTTTCCCTGTGGCAGGTACATTGATGATCGAGCCAACTGAAAGTGAGTCATTTACTGAGATTGAACGTTTTGCGAATGCGATGATTTCGATAAAACAAGAAGTTGAGAAAGTAAAAAATGGTGAGTGGCAGGCTGATAATAATCCATTAACCAATGCACCACATACGCAATATGATATTTTAAACTGGAATAAACCTTATACCATTAAAGAAGGCGCTTATCCGGTTGATGGTCAAGAAAACAGTAAGTTTTGGCCAACAGTTAATCGTATCGATGATGTTTATGGTGATAGAAACTTAATGTGTGCTTGTCCTTCTCCTGAAGAGTATGAGTAGATAATAATAGTAATATTGTTCGATTAAAAAGGCAGACTTGGTGAGTTTGCCTTTTTTATATGCTGTTAAAAAGGTTTTACTGAGCGATTAAGAATATTCAGAACTAAATAAAATAGTGAGTTCAGCTGGGATTTAAATAAAACGTTTTGCAAAATGATATGATGTACTAATATTTGCTATCAATTACTTAATGTTTTAGTAAATATTAATTTAAAATCAATGGTGCTTTTTAAATGAACGATCATGAAATGTCTTTTATCAGGCGTCACCTTAAATATCTAGTTCAAAATGATAATCTTTCAGTTGAGACTTTTCACCAAGTTTTGGAAATTATTAGTGACAAAGCAATCAAGCAAAAAATTAAACAGGATTTTAAGAAAAGTCAAAGCTATATAGAAACGCTGAATAATTTTGGAATAATTAATCTTGATAAAAAAGTTGTCGCCATTATTAAGGACAAAGAAAAAAGACAACAAGTAAAAAATACACATTTTTTTGATGTCTTAAGTACTCATAGTATTGTCGAAAATTTATTGAATCGAGTAAAGAAAAAAATTACTGCCAGTATAACTTACTCTATCTTCTTAGTTTTATTGGCAATGTTAGCGAATAAATTAATTACCAGTAGGGTACTACCTAAATTTCAGCAGTTTTATGTAGATGCTAATATACCTTTACCAGAAATTACCCATTATTGGTTTGAATGGAATAAAGCCTTAATTTCTCCAAGTGTTCTCATGTTGTTCTATTTGTTTTTTGCGACCTTATTATTATTTTCTATAAATTATCTGACGATGAAACAGCTTATGAGTTCAAACTCGAAAAGAATATGCTTTTTACAGAAAATACCATACATAAGACACCTCTTTTTCCGCATAGATTTTATTTTCTGGTTAAGTCACTTGAGAGAAGCTTCCAAAGCACAATTAAAATTAACCGAATGTTTACACTTATTGCCAGGAAATTTTAATAATGTTGGCTTAGATCGTGAAAAATTACTCTACCAGTTAAATATTTCAGAAAATGTCGGTCAATTAACTGGCGAAATTAGCTACCAAATAGAAAATTTTGATTCGATGAGCCAAAAAATTATTGAAAACTATATCTATCGATTAATCGCAGTAATTATGCTCTTCATTAGTTTATTGTTTTCATTAATTGTTATTTCAAGCTACTTACCCATTTTTCAATTAGGAGATAGCATATGATAAATAACTCGCTGACGATAGACAAAGGATTTACACTAATTGAATTGATGGTAGTTATTACAATTATTGCAATCCTAGCCAGTTTTGCCATACCCGGTTATCAGGATTATATATTGAGAACCCAAGTAACAGAAGGTATATCAATGACAAATTTTTTGAAACCGCGAATTAATGAGTTTTATTTGGAACGCGGTATGTTCCCTAAAAACAATGCAGAAGCAGGTGTACCTGAAGCGAAGTATTTTATTGGTAATTATGTGAAAAGCATAAAGATTATTGATGGTGCAATCCATGTCACTTTTGGCAACAAAATTAATCAACAACTCTCAGACAAAGTGCTAACAATAAGACCGCAATATGTTAAAGAAAATATTCTTTCACCCGTTGCTTGGTTATGCGGAGGGAGTTCAGTTGTTGAAGGAATGACTGTCAGCGGTGAAAATATGACGACAATTCCAAATAATTATCTACCATCAATTTGTCGTCACTAATTCTATTATTTGAGCACATAGTCTACTGTAAAGCTTATGTTTTTATGGCGTAAGTGAGGAAAATACATGAAGTGGTATACAGCAAAATAAAAAATCAATTATTTTGCTGTATATAAAAATCCAATGAAAAATCGTTAACTCTTATTAATGTGAATGATCTTTCTCTTTTTTATGATGCTTGTGTTTTTTCTTACCAGATGCTTTTATTCCTTTATAAACTTGTCGAGTCATTTTTTCAGTGGTAATAAATCCCCAGTTCCATTTATCATGGAATTTAGCAAGTGGATTTAATGCGACTATTTCCTCTTCTGATTTTCCTTTTGCCACTAGCTCTGCGATTATCTTTTTACTTTCTTTGAGCATCTCTATCGAGTTTTTCAAGTCGGCTTTGGTGGCTAATTCACCATGACCAGGAATGATTTTGGTTTTATCATTTGCCAACTTATAAATGGTTTTTTGAGCTTCAATATAACCATCCAGGCTGCCACCATTATTAAAATCAATAAATGGAAACATGTTGCTAAACATTGTATCGCCTGTATGAATAACATTGGCTTGTTTAAAATAAATTACCGCATCGCCATCAGTATGTGCTTCGGAGACATGAAAAATCTTGGCATCTTGGTCATTTAAG
Source organism: Aliikangiella maris (assembly GCF_040719265.1). NCBI lineage: Bacteria > Pseudomonadati > Pseudomonadota > Gammaproteobacteria > Oceanospirillales > Pleioneaceae > Aliikangiella > Aliikangiella maris. Next base: position 128,295 of record NZ_JBFDAH010000009.1, read on the forward strand.
TGAAAGTTCATTGAGTGCGAGAATGTAATGACAGGTAGAGCTGCTTTAGGTGCAGGTACATCACCGTTTGAAGTCATGACGCCTTTGTTTACCATGCGCAATCGCAAGTTTTCGTGAGCAACAATTCGAGTGCCGCTTTTCCCCATGGCTTCATTGTTACCCGTATGGTCACCATGAACATGTGTATTGATTAAAAAATCAACAGGTTTAGGGGTGATGCTACTGATAGCATCCTTCATCCGACCTAACAGTGGTGGCATTGAATCATCGATCATAACCACACCATCGACGCCGGTTGATAAACCTATATTACCGCCGGTAAACCCACCAACACCCGCAATCATGTACAAACCCGGAGCAACCTGAGTTGTTTTAAAGGATCGTGTGTCTTTCTTTTCTTCTGCGATGCAGCTAAGTGAACTGGCTATCAGACAACCTGCCAGTGTTATCTTGGTGGTCAATTTCATCTCATTATCCTCATTATTTGTCATTATTAGTACCGCTTGAAAGGTAGCATTCTCGGTTTAATACAACAAGTGGAAGCAATATTTTTTCTATTAGATTTAATACCTTCCTGATTAATTAGAACATAATTAAAGCGAATCAATATTTAATGAATTTTCATCCAGCTCAATCGTTAAGTCATTAAAGTCTGGTAGAACTAAAATTTGGTAGAGCAATAATCCGATAGAACAATAATCGACAGTTTATGTTGCTTACTGAAAATAGGTCAATCGGGTCTCTGATAAGTGTTTGAGAGAAAGCTATTGATATCTGCCGCAGAAATAGTTCTCTAACCAATAACAAAAAGCAGTAAGGCTAAATTATTGAATTCCCCAAATTAACCAAAATAATTCTAGTAAATATTTATATTTTTAATAAAGCTTTGCGGTATGATGCAAAATTGCAACCTAAATTATTTATCAGAGAATATAGAACTATCGTGAGTAATGTTATCACTAAAAACTATCAGTTTATTTTATTTCTGGTTGCCATTATGTGGCTGTTGGAAGTAATCAATATTGTAATTGGACGCCAGTTTAATCAGTATGCACTTGTCCCCCGAAATCTGGAAAGCCTCCCCGGAATTTTTACTATGCACTTCTTGCATTGGAATTTAACGCATTTAATTTCCAATTCAATACCGTTATTGGTGATGGGATTTTTTGTCAGTACCCTTAAGCAAGCGAAACAGGTGACGATTTCTATAATGATTCTTGCGGGTTTAATGGTCTGGATGTTTGCTCGCCCAGGTATTCATGCCGGTGCTTCTGGGCTAGTCATGGGGTATTGGGGGTATTTAATCAGCAGTGCATTCTTTAAACGAAATCTCGTCAATATTGTTGTTGCTATGGTGACTATCTTTTTTTATGGTGGTATTGTGTATAGTTTACTGGACTTTAGGCAGCATGTGAGTTTTGAGGGGCATATCTTTGGATTCTTAGCAGGTATCATCAGTGCCTGGTTTTGGCATAAGCGCGTTTAAAAAATAAGATATTTATAGGAGATTCTTGATGGACGCATTCTTAATCAATATTACCAGTTTCCCAACGGCCATTTATACGACTGCCCTTATTGCGGTAATTGGTTTTTGGTTTCTGGTTATGTTTGGATTATTTGATATCGATGCTTTGGAAATTGATATCGATTTAGAGGTAGACGTCAGTCAAGTTGGTGGTGTTGCAGGGCTATTGACTACATTAGGGCTGACTGGTGTTCCTGTAACATTTGTGTTAACTATGTTAGTTCTTAATGCATGGTTTATCTGCTATTTTGCAACTTTATATATCCCAGAACTTACGGGTATACTTGGACTAATAGAAATTATTGTTAAAGTAATTATTGGAATATTAAGCTTTCTATTATCGTTACCTGTCACAGCTATATTGATTCGGCCACTTCGTAGAATGTTTCGCCGAGTTTATCAGAACGCGACCACTTCATTGATTGGTAAGCATTGTCGAATTCGCTCAAGTCGAGTTGATGATAAGTTTGGTGAAGCGGAATGTTCGATAAATGGTGCTAGCTTGATTATTAAAGTTCGAAGCGATAGCCATACAACTTTTTCACAAGGCGAAACTGCGGTCATAGTCGAACATGAACCATTAAAGAATACTTATCAAATTGTTTCCCAAAAAGAATTTAATTCATCATTTTAAACATTTAAAAAAATAGGAGATAAACTCATGGAACTATTAATACCTGTCGCAGTATGGGGTGGCGTTATTCTGCTTGGTATTTTTGCGTTAGCCATTATGTTTAGTGCTTTTTATAAAAAAGTACCACAGGGCTATGCATTAATCGTGAATGATATGTCATCAAAACCTAAAGTGCATTTTACCGGTGGTATGGTGTTACCAGTAATTCATAAAATGGAAGTAATGAAAATTTCATTAATCACGCTGGAAATTGATCGACGTGCAAGTGATGGATTGATCTGTAAAGATAACTTGCGTGCAGATATTACAGTCGCCTTTTATCTCCGAGTGAATGAAACGCAAGATGATGTCTTACGTGTCGCCAAGGCTATCGGTGTCGATCGTGCATCAGATAAAGAAGCGGTTAATGAACTATTTAATGCCAAGTTTTCAGAAGCCTTAAAAACTGTTGGTAAAAAAATGGCTTTTCTCGATTTATTTGAAAATCGAATTTTGTTCCGTGAAAAAATCATTGAAGTAATTGGTGATGACCTTAATGGCTATGTTCTCGAAGATGTTGCTATTGATTATTTAGAGCAAACACCCAAAGCGCGCCTTGATCCAACAAATATTCTCGATTCAGAAGGGATCAGAAAAATAACTGAAATCACCGCGCAGCAAAATATTGAGACAAATCGACTTGAAAAAGATGAAACATTGGCAATCACCAAGAAAAATGTTGAAACCCAAGAAGCGCTACTCGCGCTGGAACGTCAACAGGTAGATGCCGAGTCTCGCCAAAAACGGGAAATTGAAACGGTGCGCGCAAGAGAAGAAGCGGAAACCAAAAAAGTTCAGGAAGAAGAAAGACTCAAATCTGAACAGGCAAGAATAGAAACCGAAGAGCAAATTGAAATAAGAGAGCAAGTTAGATTACGCCAGGTTGAAGTGGCTGAAAAAAATCGTGAACGTGCTGTTGTTATTGAAAAAGAAAAAGTCATCAAAGCGCAAGAAATGGAGTCTGTCAACCGGCAACGTGAAGTAGAACTTTCTATTATCGATAAAGACAAAGCGCTCGAAGAAGAGAAGAAAATTATTGCGCAAACCATTAGCGAGCGTATTGCTGTTGATAAAAAAGTTGCAGAAGAAGAAGAGCGAATTAAAGAAGTACAGCAGGTATCTGAAGCCGATCGTCTCAAACAGGTTAAAATACTAGCGGCTGAAGCCTCCGCTCAGGAAGATTTAGTTCATACCGTTAAACAAGCAGAAGCCGAAGAGCAAAAAGCTCAATTTAAAGCCCGAGAAATTAATTTGTTGGCTCAAGCTGAATTAGAAGCGGCTTCTAAAAAAGCTGAAGCAGAGAAAAAAGTTGCAGAAGGTACACAAGCAACTCAAGCCGCCAATGGTTTAGCCCAGGCTAAAGTGATGTTGGCTAAAGCCGATGCTACCGAAAAAGAAGGGTTAGTTGAAGCGCGCGTAACTGAAGTAAAAGCAGAAGCCATGCAAAAAGAAGGACTTGCTCAAGCCAAAGTAATGGAAGAAAAATTGGTTGCTGAGGCTCGAGGAAAGGAACAATTAGGTCGAGCAGAAGCGATTGCAGAAAAAGAAATAGGATTGAGTCAAGCGCAAATACTGTTAGAAAAAGGTAAAGCAGAGGCCAGCGCATTAATTGAGAAATTTGCGGCGATGAATGATATGAATAAAGAATCGCGCGAGTTTGAAGAGTTCCGAATGAATCTGGAATATCAGTTAAAAGAAGTTCTGGCATCCATTGATGCAAACAAACAAATTTCAGCCGACCAAGCGCAGGTGCTAGCGGCCGCATTAAAAAATGCTAACATAGATATTGTTGGTGGTCAGGGTGATTACTTCGATAAACTGGCAAAGGGTATGGGTGCTGGAAATGCCATTAATGGCTTTATGGAAAAAAGTCCAATCGTTCAAGCTTTGATGGAAAAACTACTTGGTGGAGCAAGTGAGCCAAAACAAATTTCTAACGTAGAAAAAAGTGAATCCTAAAACTGGGGTCGCGAAGGGGTATCTGTTTAGTCAAATGGATACCCATACATTATTAATACATAAGTCAACGGCAATCGGTTATACAGGGAAAACATTGTGGCGCAAGAAAATCAAAACTCTTCAATAATTGAGCAAGCGGTAGCTGAAGGTGGTGCCTATGAAGTTATTCGCCAGCGGTTAATAGAACAAGGAAAAAGCTACCAGCAGCTCATTGAAAAACTCAATCAATCTCGACAGGCCGAATTTGGTTCAACCGATATGTCGGTGATGAGTCGTTTGCGTTTACGTACTGAAAATAATTGTCAAGCAAAAGATTTGGTTATTGTTGGGAATCATATTTTATTTGGCTACAATGTTTTTCTAGGATTAAAAAAAGAAACAAAAGTTGAAGATGTTTTTTCCTTATATGAATTAAACGAAAATAATGGCGAGTTTGAATTGAAAAATATTCCTCTCGACCAATCTTTTCTTGCTGATCAAAGGTTTCAATCAGAATTTAATGAGCTGTATAGCTATTATAAAGATACCGTTTTATCTCAGCTTGTTTTTAAAGAAAATAAACTCCTCGCTTCTTTTCAAATTGGTAAAAAACTTTCCGATATACGAGTCTTTCGTTGGGAAGTTTCTGCTGATGGAAATCGAATTGAGTACATTGATAATCGTGGCGAACGAGATATTCAGCTGCCTGCCAGTCACAGTTTTGAATGGACTGCTTGTACGCGAGAAGATGTTGTTGAGGGACGCAATCCACATATTAATATTCTCGATACGCTTTTTGTTGATTCGTTACGTGGTGATATTACTGTTAAAATTGAAAATAACACCAATGTTGGATTGGGTATCTATTCCGAGCCCGTAGAAGAAAAGAATCAAGCGCTGGATGATGCTGAATTCTACTATGCTGATTTAAATCCGATTATTCTACTCAAAATAAAACCTTACATGGAAGATATTTATCGTTATTTAGTTTTTAATCGGCAAACAAAATCAATTTACCGTATTGATGCTATTGGTGATGCTTGCGTACAATTACCTGAAAGTCATGGCATCATTTTTCCCGGTGGATATTGTCTCTCAACTGGAGAATATAAAACCTTCGAAGATAATATCGAGGGTTTGGTCTTCAAGCGGTCAATACGTTCACCTAACGGTGAAGATGTCTTATTCATTTTTTATCAACCCGAATCCAATATTATTGCACTGTATCCTTATAATCTAATTAATAAGTCATTACAAAATCCATTGTTTGGCCATGGCTTTGGCTTTTATGAAGATGGCAAAATGTTAATTTTTTATGCGGAACAGGAGCCTAGTCGCATTCACCCAATTCAAATCTGGCAGACGCCTTATTTTTCTGAAGTTTTTGCTAGTAATCAGCCTGTTTCCCAAAGTTTTTACGGCAAAATAGGCAATGCTGAATTAGTTCGTGGCATTTCAGAGCTTTATGCGATTGCCAAAAGTGTAATGGAAGAGGATGTTTCTGCCGATCACTATCATCGACTTAGCGAACAATGTGACAAAATATTTGATGCTTATTTTTGGCTCGACTCACCAGAGCTTAAAGCGATTGCACAATTAACCAAAGAAATTGGCCATACCGCTGAAAATGTAATTGATGAATATGAAAAAGTTGTCAGTATTAAACAACAGTCAGAAAAAGCGCTTGTTGAAGCTCAAGCGTCACAAAAAGAGATTATTCGTCATATTGAGCCTCAAAGCTGGCATTCACCACAAGACTATGTTGAATCGTTGAGTAATATTCGCCATCATCGCGGACATTTGCTGACTATTCGAGATTATCGTTATATCGATATTGAAAGTGTTGACTCTCTGGATAAAGAAATTCAAAAAGTAGAACAGGAAGTCAGTCAGCACACAGTTAAATTTTTAGCGTCGAAAGATGCACTTGTCAGCTATTATAAAGCGCTCGAAAAAAACAAAAATGAAAGCCAAAAAGCAAAAACAAATGCTGAATTAGCACCTTTTATCGAAGCTATTGAGAACATCGCCAATGGATTAGATTTAATTTCTGAAATTTTAGCAACCCTCAAAATTGAAGATGCAACGGTACAAACTCAAATTGTTGACGAAGTATCGACGCTTTATGCCAAATTAAATCAGCAAAAAGCACAGCTATCACATCAACGTAAGTCAATGGGTAGTGCAGAGGCAACTGCCCAGTTTGCAGCTCGAATTAAGCTGCTCAATCAGTCGATTCATAATGCGTTAGGACTGGCGAGTACTCCTGAAAGATGCGATGAACAGTTATCTCGTTTGTTGGTACAGTTAGAAGAGCTTGAAGGCGAATTTAGCGAGTATGATGATTTTATCAGTGACATTATTGTTAAGCGCGAAGAAATTTTTGAATCGTTTGAAGAACATAAACAAAGTTTATTAGAAGCACGACAAAGAAAAGTACAGTCGTTAGCACAGGCGGGTGAAAGAATTTTACAAAGCATTGAGCGCAGAATAAAGCGCTTTAATGATCAAGACGAATTAAATACATTTTTTGCATCTGATGGGCTGGTTAGCAAAGTAAAGCAGATTATTGGGCAAATTCAAGAACTGGATGATAGTGTTAAAGCCGAAGATTTAAACGCCAAAATTAAAGCCATTAATCAACAGGCAATTCGTTCATTGCGAGATAAACAGGATTTATTTGAGTCTGGTGGTCAAGTGATAAAGTTAGGGCCCACACATAAATTTTCTGTGAATACTCAGGAGTTAGATCTGACTATTTTGCCTCAAGGTGAGCAACTTGCAGTGCGTTTGACGGGAACTGACTATTTTGAAATTCTTAATGATGAGCGCTTGCAAAAACTTCAAGAATACTGGTCATTGTCATTGCCCTCAGAAACTGAGAATCTATACCGAAGCGAGTATTTAGCTTACAGTATTTTAAAGACGGCTGAAAAAAATCAGGATGATCTTAAGTGGAGTGAGTTGCTATTAGCGATTCATGATGAAAAGCAATTGTCAGATATCGTCAGTACTTATGCGACTCCCAGATTTCGTGAAGGTTATGAGAAAGGCATTCATGACCATGATGCCATGTTGATATTAAAAACTCTCATACCGGTTTATGATTTGGCTGGCGTGCTTAAATATGCGCCTAAAGTACGAGGAATGGCAATAATATTTTGGGCAAATCAACAGAATCAGGCGGCACTAAAACTTTGGCCAGAGCAAGCAATGAATGCTATACAAATGGTTCAGGTCTTTACTAATTATCATGCGGTAGATTTACTAGTAGATGAAGTTAATCAGCATATGAGTAAATTTTTTAGTCAGCATGGGTTGGTTGTTTCATCATCTGAATGTATTAATATCTGTCGCTATCTAATAGACGAATTAGCTCAAGAAACCGTTGCTTTTGCAACCAGCAAATATGCACTTAGATTAGTTGATGAATTTAAATCGCATCTACAAAGCCAGGATGTTTGGCACAGTTACCAGCAATCATTGAAGCATTTAACTGGTCAAGTGGGCCGTCGCTGGCAACTTTCAGAATCTTGGTTAAGTGCATTTATTAAGGCGAATAAAAAGGAGCAATATAAAAATTATATTGGAGAAGCGGTTGCCATACTCAATGCTGAACAAAGAGTTTCGCGTACCGAAAATGAAATAGATATCCAAATGAAAATCGAAGGATTATTAGGAACTCATCCAAAAATTAATAATCAACAACTGTTTATTCAGCTCGATCAATTCCTAACATTAAATCAGCTTCATTTAGAACAAGTGATTCCAGGATTCAACCAATATTTACAGGTTAGACAAACAGTCATTGAAGAACAAAAACAGGCATTACGACTGTCAGAGTTTAAACCAAAACCATTATCTTCATTTGTGAGAAACCGTTTGATTAATGATGTTTATCTGCCAATTATTGGTGATAACCTTGCTAAACAAATGGGAACAGTTGGCGACAATAAGCGGTCAGATTTAATGGGGTTATTGTTGATGATTTCTCCACCGGGCTATGGAAAAACCACGCTAATGGAATATGTTGCTGAACGATTAGGATTAATTTTTATGAAAATTAATTGTCCGGTTATTGGGCATCATGTTACCTCTATCGATCCTCAACAAGCAGACAACAGTGCTTGCCGTCAAGAATTGGAAAAGCTTAATCTGGCGCTTGAAATGGGAAATAATGTTATGCTTTATCTGGATGATATTCAGCATACGAATAGTGAGTTTTTACAAAAATTTATTTCACTTTGTGATGGTACACGACGCATTGAAGGTGTATGGAAAAACCAAGCCAAAACCTACGATATGCGTGGTAAGAAGTTTTGTGTTGTTATGGCTGGCAATCCTTATACCGAATCGGGCGAGTCATTCCAAATTCCAGATATGTTGGCTAACCGAGCAGATATTTATAATCTGGGTGATGTACTTAGTGGTAAAGAAGCGGTGTTCACCTTAAGTTATATTGAAAATGCCTTAACATCAAATCGTATTCTTGCGCCATTGGCAACTCGAGATATGAGCGATGTTTATCGCTTTATCGACATGTCTCAAGGAAAAAATATTCCAACAACAGAGCTGGTGCATCAATATAGTGGTGCTGAGGTGAAAGAGATTGTTGCAGTATTAGAACGCTTACAAAAAATTCAGCAAACAGTTTGGCGAGTTAATCAGGCTTATATCGCAGCCAGTGCGCAAGATGATAAATACCGTACAGAACCGGTGTTTAAACTACAAGGTTCTTATCGTAATATGAATAAGATGGCTGAGAAAGTCTCAGCCATTATGATCGATGAAGAAGTTGAACGTTTAATTAATGATCATTATCAAGGTGAAGCGCAACTATTAACAAAGGGAACAGAGTCAAACTTATTAAAGCTTGCCGAGTTGAGAGGATGCTTAAATGATGGCCAAAAACAACGTTGGCAGCAAATCAAAGATGACTTCATGCGCAATAGAGCTATGGGCGGGGATGATGCTGATGTGGGTAATAAAATTGTTGCACAACTTGCTGATTTGGTAAATGGGCTGAAGCGATTTGAATCGACTCTTACGGTGCCGCATACAGTGTCAAATGATGAAGAGCTATCTCAAACAACAAACACCTTACAAAAAGAACTCAATACGATTTTAAAAGATATTGCGCTACAGGTTAGCAAAATGGCAACTGCCAATCAGTTTAGTGAGAATGCTCAGTCAAAGCTAGACAAAACCATGCAGACGAGTCTGGCCGATAGAGATAATATTAAGCTGGTTCTTGAATCGACGCTGATGCCATTAATTCGAATTATGGATGGCAAACTTGATCTGGATCTAAAAACCCATCGTAAAATGAATGAAATAAATGAAAGGTTAGCATTTATTACTGATAGACGGTCACCTAAAAAACATGCAGATAATCTCTCTGAGGAGAGTTTCCAAGAGAAAAGTGATGAACCAACCAATAATAACTAGATACGTATTATGTCAGTAATAAAAATTGAGAAAAACCATCAGCTTACCATTATACAACTCAAAAATAGAATTGAACAAATGGCGGAGCAAATCGGCGAAGAATTTGCCATTAAATATGAGTGGGAAGACAGTACATGTATGCTGTTTAGAGGTAAAGGAATTAATGGTGATATTGAATTTAATTCCCAGCAGTTAGTATTCACCATGCGTTTGGGAATGATGTGGCGCGTATTGCGCAATGCCATTGAGTCAAAAGTAACTCAAGCAATTGAGCAAAATTTGATGCATTGAATTTGGAGTCATTTTGGCCTTGTATCAAGATCAGCTATAATTGCGTCTGAGACAAATTCTAAATAATCGATCAGAGGTCAATCTATGACAATCCAAATTGGTGATAAAATCCCCCAGGTGAGTATCAAAGCTGTATCAGATGGTGAAATACTCGAAACCAATACCGAAACCTTATTTGCCACCGGCAAAGCAGTCTTGTTTGGCGTACCAGGTGCGTTTACTCCTACTTGCTCTCAAGCACATTTACCCGAGTATGTTGATCTGTTCGAAGCCATTAAAGCAAAAGGTGTTGATAAGATTGTTTGTATGTCGGTTAACGATGCGTTTGTTATGAAAGCATGGGCTGATGCCAGTGACGCTCACAAAATTATTATGCTTGCCGATGGTAGTGCAGATTTTACTGAACAACTTGGATTACAGCTCGATGCTTCAACATTTGGGATGGGATTGCGTTGTCAACGGTTTGCGATGATTATTGAAGATGGCGCAGTTAAGCAGTGTTTTGTTGAACAGCCTAAACAGTTTGAAGTTTCTAAAGCGGAATATATTTTAGAAAAACTGTAACTTTTTTCGATAATAATTGTCTAATTATTCCAGTTAGAAATTCAAGTGTAGCCAATTTCACAACATGGCTACAGCAATTATTGTGGATTAATCTCTTGCTCGCATTGATTGAAAGGAATACTGACTATTGAATTATTATAATTTCAATACGACTGATCAATCAATGCTTTTGCTATTGGTTAAAATTAAAATGAGGTACAACAATGAACTCATCTTTTTTTAGTGGCATTTTACTTGTCATTTTTTTAGTGCTGGGTTCCGGGTGTACTGCAATTAATAAAAATAAGCAAACAATTGATTATCAACCATTTATTGATGAGCAAAAGTTAGAAAAAATTTCACGGATAACACTATTTAGATTACACGGGTGGCGTGCATTAAATGAAAACTATCTAATTTTAGATACTTCACCACATCGGCCTTATTTAATTGAATTGAAGTTTCCTTGTGTTGAGCTAAAATTTTCTCATGCTATTGCAGTACACCATTCGTCTCCTGGTTCACTTGAATCAAAATTTGATGCTATCTATATTCCAGAATATCCGCATCAAAAGTGCTATATTGAATCGATTTATCGCTTATCAAAAGAACAAGCACAGGCTTTATTTGCTTTTGGTAAAGATGATTCAAACAGCCATAAAGCCCCTCAAATAGAGAAAACTTCACAAAACCAAAGATAACTTGTATAAATCGATGCCATAATAATAGGGCTTTGTTATACTTTGGGTCTATTGGTACATGATGATTCATTCGTGCACCCTTTCATTTATTTTATACAAAATATCATGCAAAACTGCTTAGTGATTAATATTAATTCTTAATTGATAAATCATTAAAAAATTTATTAAGTTCCTCATTGCTCATATTAACCACTGCCGGAGTTAACGATGTTTAATTCTAAACTGCAAAGTCAAATATTCTTAACATTGATTTTGGCAACATTACTTATCAGCTGTAATCAGCAACAAAAAACAGAAATTAAGGAAGTCATCCTCAGGCCAGTAAGAACAATGCAGATCCATGCGACATCGGTCAATCCGTTACATGAGTTTACAGCGGTTGTTGATGCTTCAAAAAAAGCCGATCTGTCGTTTAAGATATCTGGTGAGTTAATCGAGTTACCTGTTAAGCAAGGCGATAGAGTTAAAACTGGACAAGTTATCGCAAGGCTTGATGATAAAGATATCCTTATTCAACTTGATGAAGCAAAGTCGACTTATCATAAAGCAAGTTCAGATTTTAATCGTGCCAAAGACTTACTGAAAACCAATCATATTTCACAGTCTGATTATGATCTTTTGAAAGCGCAATTTAATTCAGCAAAAGCTAAGCTGGAAACTGCTGAAAATAATTTAGCTTATACTCGACTAAAAGCTTCATTTGAAGGAGTGGTTGCTAAAAAATATGTTGAAAATTTTGAAGAGGTGACGGTAACACAACCAATTATTGCGCTTCATGATCTATCGTACCTTAATTTAAAAATTGATGTACCAGAAAGTATAATGATTAATGTAAAAAAACAAAGCGAGCGTCCTACAGCAATTGCGGTGTTTGATGCAATCGATGATATTGAGTTTCCATTAACCTTTAAAGAAATTTCTACTCAAGCTGATGAAGTCACAAAAACTTATGAAGTGACCTATACAATGCCTGCACCAACGGCGTATACCATTTTGCCCGGAATGACGGCAAGGGTAATGGGACGACGTATACTTGATAAAAAGCAACCTGAAATATTCTATTTGCCACCCAGTACAGTATTAAAGGATAAGCAAGGGCATTATGTTTTCATCGTTGTTCCAGTTGAAAATAACAAAGGAAAAATTCAGCGCAAGCCCGTTTCAATTGGTGAAATTACGCCATTTGGTCTTGAAATCTTTAGTGGTGTTGATAACGGTGACAGTTTGCTGACTGCGGGTATGAGTAAAGTAACAAATGGACAGTTAGTTAAATTATAAAAATAAATTACATTGAAAAGTCGCTACGTCAGGAGCTGATGGTGAATATTACTCGCGCTGCAATTGTTAATAATCGAACTTCATGGACTTTACTATTAGTCATTACTTTTTTTGGTCTTTGGGCTTATCAAAATATGCCGAAAGATTACGATCCTGGTTTCATTATACGTACTGCTCAGGTGATTACTTATTTCCCTGGCGCAAGTCCCGAGCGTGTTGAGCAATTGGTAACAGATAAACTGGAAAAAGTTATCCAGGAAATTCCTGAGCTCGACTATGTTAATAGTGAGTCTCGAACTGGCGTTTCGATTATTAGTGTTAATATTAAAGAAAGCTACAAAGTCATGCGCCCGATTTGGGATAACTTGCGCAGAAAAATAGAGGCTGCAACGAGTGAGTTACCCGCTGATGCGCAATCGCCGATTGTTAATGATGAGTTTGGCGATGTTTTTGGTATTGTGATTGGTGTTACTGCCGAAGGTTATACTTATGGTGAATTGGAAAACTTAGCCGAACAGATTAAAGACGACCTGCTTCGGCTTGATGAAGCAGCTAAAGTTGATATTTTTGGTATTCAGGAAGAGCGCATCTTTATTGAATATAATAATTCTCATTTGTCTGAGTTAGGCTTGTCACCTAGCCAATTAAGCGAACAATTAACCAGCCGAAATATTGTCAATCCTGGTGGTACAATCAATATTGATGATGAGCAAATTGCACTGGAGCCAACTGGAAACTTTGAATCCGTCGAAGAAATAAAAAAGACGGTGATTAATTTACCCGGTAGTGATCAGGTTTTATATTTAGAAGATATTGCACAAATTTCTCGCGGATATGTTGATCCGGCGAAAACCAAAGTGAGCGTATCTGGTGAACGAGCAATGTCGATAGCTATCTCGATGCGAAAAGGGGGTAACAATATTCACTTGGGCGAACAGGTTACTCAGGCCATAAATGAATTTTATCGTATTTATCCAATTGGTGTTGATTTTCATCTGGTATCTTATTTACCAAAAGAAGTTGAACAAAAAGTTGATAATTTTATCAGTAATCTGTTGCAGGCGATTGCTGTGGTTACTTTGGTGATGCTTTTTTTTCTTGGCTTAAGAACCGGCTTAATTGTTGCTGTTTTAATTCCTGCCAGTATGATTTTTGCAATTCTGGTGATGTCATTTTTTGATATTGGTATTGATCAGATTTCATTAGCGGCGCTTATAATCGCATTAGGCATGCTGGTAGATAATGGTATCGTCATGTCAGAAAGTATTATGGTTGACATGGAAAATGGCAAAAAACCAATTGCTGCAGCAGTCGATTCAGCCAATGAATTGAAAGTGCCATTACTCACTTCATCATTAACAACAGCGGCAGCATTTTTGCCAATCTTCTTAGCTGAATCCACAACCGGTGAATATACGGCTTCTTTATTCAAAGTTGTAACAATTACTTTGTTATGTTCCTGGATTTTATCGATGACAATTATTCCTATGCTGTGTGTTTACTTTATGAAAATAAAAAAGCAACGACAGCATTTTAATCAGGGAATTTATCGAATTTATCATCAAATACTCGATAAGTTTTTAGCCTATCGCGGACTAACGCTGTCGAGCACTCTGGTTATTTTAGTGATTGCCATGATGGGGTTAAACCGTGTACCAAAACTGTTTTTTCCACCTTCGGATAGACCTTATTTTAAGGTTGAACTTGAGCTGCCATTAGGCACACATATTGATGCGATGGATGGGGTGGTTAAGGAGATAGAAGCTTTTATCGAAAAAGAATTAGCCGTTGGTTCGTCACGTAATACCGGTGTGACAACATGGATAAGTTATACTGGCTCGGGTGGTCCAAGATTTTTATTAACACATAACCCTAAGCCGTTTAGTGCAAATTATGCATTAATGATTATTAATACCTCCTCTTTTGAGGTTATTGATAAGATGATCTCAAAATTAGATCAATATACGTTTAATCATTTTCCAGACTTGCTGGTCAAGTTAAGAAAAATTGAAAACGGAGCCGCGATTGCTAACCCTGTTGAAGTTCGTGTTAGCGGAAAAGACAGCCGAATATTATTTGAGTATGTTGATTTAATTAAACAGCAGTTTACACAGATTGATGGTTTAAAATCAATTAGTGACAACTGGGGATTACCAATCAAAAAGTTGAAAGTAAAAATCAATCAAGCGCGTGCTAAGCGAGCAGGCATATCAAGTAAAGATATAGCGATTTCATTACAAACAGGTTTATCGGGACTAGAGTTAACACAATATCGTGAAAATGACGATGTAATTCCGATTATGATGCGCTCAACTGCGGCAGATCGACAAGATATTGGTAAACTTGAGGCGCTGGCTGTTTACTCTCAAGCCACAGGTATTGCTGTTCCGCTTAAGCAGGTCGCAGATATCGAAATGGTATGGGAAGCTGCCAACATTATGCGGCGTGATCGACTTAAAACGGTGACGGTTGGTGCTCAGTTGGAAAATGATGTTACGGCGAATGAAGCATTTGAACAATTATTACCTTGGTTAAAGAAACAGCAGTCTCAATGGGCACCTGGCTACCGCTTTGAGCTTGGTGGTGAGGCTGAATCATCAGGTAAGGCGAATCGTTCAATTGTTGAAAAGTTGCCTGTGGCTGTTTTAATTATTGTGCTGCTTTTAGTGGCACAATTTAACTCAATTCGACAGTCTATTATTGTTTTGGTAACCATTCCATTAGGACTAATCGGCGTGACGGTAGGTTTGTTAGTTGGCCAGTCATTTTTTGGGTTTATGACTTTATTGGGAATAATTTCTTTAGCTGGTATCGTGATTAATAATGCTATCGTTTTATTAGAGCGTATAAAAATTGAGCGAGAGGCTAATCCTGATAATCCGATAGATGCAATTATTGAAGCGGCTAAAAGGCGTATGCGCCCTATTTTGTTAACGACAGCAACAACGGTTTTCGGTTTGGTTCCTCTGTATCTGGGGGGAGGTGAAATGTGGGAACCCATGGCTCTTTCAATTATTGGTGGATTGCTGTTTTCTACCCTGCTCACCTTGGGCGTTGTTCCGGTGCTTTATGCATTATTATTTGGTGTTAAACATAATCGGTAATTAATGTGAAAGTGTGAATGTGAAGACTGTGATATAACCGGATAGCATAGGCTAATGGTAAGTATAATAACCAAACATTATCAATAAGGGATTGTATTTTGATACGCCTGCCCCTATGTAACGAGGTAATAACACTTAGCCTATATGTTGATTATTAAGGTAAACAGCGCATTCAACTAATCCATCCACTAACCAATTAAAGTTTAGGTGGGCTAATATAAATTTAGTGTAAGCGGGATAAGCCTGTAGAGCGCGAATCTTGCCGGATTGTTTTGCTAGAGTAATATTCAGCGCTGTGTTTTTGATACATTCAATCTTTTGATCAAATTTGCGTTTTAATTGAATCCAATCAGGATTTAATTCAGACTAACCGACATATCTACACATAGACTAATTCAGTTTCAATTCATTTCTGCCCAAAAATTATCAGGAGAAAGCATGGCATTTCCAAAGATTTCCCGATTAACCGATGTTAATCAGCTTGCGGCGCATAATAAAAATAATGATTGTATTATTTTAGTGACCAGTCAAAAAAATTGTACTACTAGCCCCTTAATTGACGAAGCAATATCAAAGGCATTGACTATCGATCAACGTATTGGAGAGCAGCCTGTATTAATTCATGCTCCAGAACTAGCTGGTGGCCGGCTAATACATTCAACAAGCGGCCCAATTGATCGTGATTATGATGATGTACGCAATTTTGGTGACGCTGCCGCCAAAGGAATCATTTTGGCCAGAGATGCGGGGGCCAAAAATCCAATTATTTTAGTTGAAGGTGTACCTGCAAGAGAAGCCTTCGCAAATGCTTGCGAAGTCAGTTATCTGGGCGCTTGTCAGGCATTATGGCAGCCACTTGAAGCGCGTGAGTTTTTGGGTGAAAACGAAGTTGAAACGATTGAATCAATTACCCTCGTTGATGTAAATGATCAAATTAATCTGGACTTTTTATCTGCAGTTGAAGCTGGGAAAAGGTTAGCGCGTGATTTAGCAGGTACCGAACCTGAAAGGTTTGCACCAGCCGGATTTGCTGAGTATTGCCAACAGGCGATGACTGGCACATCGGTTGCGGTAGAAATTATTGATGACCGCGCGACGATTGAAAAAGAATTTCCATTGCTGGGCGCTGTTGCACGCGCTTCTCAAGCTGTGACACGGCATCAGCCAAGAGTTGTTCATATGGACTATGTTGGTGAAGGCCCGATTGAAAAAACTTTGATCCTTGTGGGCAAAGCCGTGACTTATGATACCGGTGGTGCCGATGTAAAAATTGGTGGTCACATGGCTGGCATGAGTCGTGATAAAGGGGGAGCTGCGGCTGTTGCAGGTTTTATGAAAACTTTGGCTGAATTAAAACCTAAGGGTTTGAAGGTTCGAGCGACCTTAGGTGTTGTTCGCAACAGCATCGGCCCTGATAGCTATGTTGCAGACGAAATCATTCTGGCTCACTCTGGTGTTCGAGTGAGGATTGGCAATACTGATGCAGAGGGTCGTCTGGTTATGGCTGATTTATTATCACATGGTCGTGAAATGGCTAAAAATGAAACGGCGCCAGAACTGATGACCATTGCCACTTTAACTGGTCATGCGTCACTTGCAGCCGGACCCTATACAATTTTAATTGAAAATGGACCCGCAAGAGATCAGCAAATGGCTGATAAGCTGGAACAAGCTGGGGAATCGTGGGGCGACTGTATTGAAATAGGCCGCTCTCGACGCGAAGATTGGAAGATGATTCAGCCACGCAGTAAAGCTGATGATGTGTTGTCTTCAAATAATGGACCATCAGTGAGTGTCGCCCGAGGTCACCAATTTCCAATGGCATTTTTAGCATTATCGTCAGGTTTGGACAAGCATGGTAGTCAGTCTGAGCAACCGATTGCTTATACACATATTGATATTGCTGGCAGTGGTGTTGAAGGAAGTGATTGGCAACATGGTAAGCCTACGGCGGCACCTGTTGCTGCATTAGCTGCACGTTATTTACTCGGGTAAATATTTAGCGGCATTTATTGCGGCCTAAGCCTAAGAAGTTAAATTAAAAAGCGCAGGGGTTTCATCCAACCTTATCTGCGCTTTTTAATATGTAATTAGCTTTAATTGAATTTTTAAGCCAGGTATTCCTCTCCAATATTGAACGGTACTGTTATGGGTTAGGCGCAACTCGATAAAAGTGCGGTTCATCAAACCAGATATCGTCATTAGGGACATTGAGTTTTAATTCGGTTATTTGTCCTTTCGAGTTACTGACAAAATGTGCAGTTCCCTCATTGATCCAGGCTCTGCCATTATCCCAGTGAATCGTAAATACATCGTAGTGACGATGAGATAGCTGTGCAGTGAGCATTGGAGAGGGCAACATTTTCATTGTGAGTTGATCATTTTTCAGTTCGACCAGAATATCGCCATACATCTTACTGCGATAGGTGCCGGCATAATCGGCTAACGAGTAAGCTGGCTGAGTATTTTTAGTTATAGGCCCAAGTGCTGAAGCTCGTGCTGCAATTTTATCTTTAAAGTTACGCTTATTATTAGCAGCCAGTTTTGCCGAGTCGAACGGCTCGCTCTCACTTTTTACCTGGTTTTTTTGTGTTATTGCAATAATTTGATGTGCTAATTGTGTTGCTAAAGGAGCGGTACTATTTGTAAAAACTGCAACCCCTAAATTATCTTCGGGAATAAGAGCGATACGCGAAGTCATGCCTTCTACGCTGCCACTGTGAGTAACCATTAATTTTCCGTGATGATCATTAACAAAAAAGCCAAGTCCATAGGCCATTAAATGATTGGGTGACTGTTCCGTTTTAGGCGGGATACTCACGGCATTAACCGCTGTCCATAATTTATCAGACACAGCTTTACTGAAAATATTTTTTCCTTTATAGCTGCCACGATTCAGTTGTAATTGCATCCAGTGGGTAATATCTTTTGCAGAAGTAACAATTGAACCTGCGGCATCGATTGCATCATTATGATGCCAATCTAGTGGTTGAAAAATGACATTACCTTGATTATCCAGTGCCTCGTAATGTGGAGAAGCGACCTTGGTTTTTTTTCTAATTGACTGATAACTGGTATAAGAGTTTTTCATTCCTAGCGGTTTAAATATTTCTTTTTCAATAAATTTTCGCCAACTCATACCTGAAATTTGAGCGATGACTTCTCCGGCTGTAATGTACCCAATATTGGAATAACCAAAGTTTGAGCGAAATTGAAAATCTGGTTTAACATATTTAAAACGTCTAATAATTTCTTCTGGTTTGTATTGTGTGTCGTACCAAAGTAAGTCGCCACTAAAATGCTTATAACCTAATCGATGTGCCAATATGTCTATCATGTTCATATGATCGCTGGCGTAAGGATCGTATAACTCAAAATAAGGTAAGTATTTTTTTACACGATCATCCCAGCTAACTTGATTGCGATCTACAAGAATTCCCATCGCTGTGGCGGTAAATGCTTTTGAGTTTGAAGCAATGGCAAAAAGTGTATTTTCATCGACAGGCTTATTTTTGTTAATTTCTTTGGTACCGTAACCTTTGGTCAAAATAATTTGGTTGTCTTGAACAATTGCAATACTGACCCCAGGTACGCCGGTTTGTTTGAGTGCACTGTTGACTAATTGATCAAGATTGCTGAGTTGCTGCTGGTCAAGTGCCTGTGTTAAAAGGCTCAGTGGTAACAAAAATAAAAGCGCTAATAGTGAAATAAATGGATACTTGATAATGTGATTTTTTTTCATTGAACTGGTCCACCCTGGCGAGCTAATCAATATAAAGTAGTGTCGTAATAAAAATTGCTTTAATTGTTGTTACCAATTGTAAAATAAAATTAGTCAAAATATGATAATTTATCAATAATTAAAGGTTTTATCAGTGTTTTGTTATTGTTTTATATCATCTCTGAGTCTTGTTGTCTGAACTCGACATACAGAAAAACTAAATCGTTATTATTATTAAAATCAAGCGACATAAAAATTATGATGATTAAGTCGACCACTTTTTCGCTGCAATAATTGAGGATATTGTGAAAATCGTTCTTGTGCATGGCATATTTAATCGGGGTGCGATTTTTTTCTGGTTGAAAAAATATCTAAAACAAGCCGGTTTTAACTGTTTTTCACCAAGTCTTCGCCCATGTGATGGACGTTATGGTATCGACTATACCGCTGAGCAACTGGCCGACAAAATTCAATCTTTTGTACCTGGTGATGAAAAATTTTGCTTAATTGGATTTAGTATGGGGGCTGTTGTTGCTCGTTATTATTTGCAAAATTTGGGTGGATACCATCGAGTGACTCATTTTTTCTCTATTGCTGGTCCGCATCATGGGAGTTATTGGGCTTACCTTCCCTATCCTTCAAAAGGGGTTCGACAGCTTCGTCCAGGGAGTGACTTTCTCAGTCAACTTGCCGCCAATCAGTCGATATTAAAAAAAGTGAAAGTGTATTCATACTGGACTCCGTTTGATTTATCCATTTTACCTAGCAATAGCAGTATTTGGTCAATTGCTAACAATCAAAAAGTTAACGCATGGTCACATTTTTCAATTATTTTTAATCGCGCGGTGAAACAACATATACTGACAGAATTAATCAACGATTCGCCATAGATACCAACTGGCTACACTCCGATAGGGTTGCCAACGTTCGGCAAGTGTTTCCATAGCACTTAAGTTTTCTGCTTGATCGCCAAATAGAATTTTCATGCCTCGTTGTAAACCAACATCTAAGGGAGAAAAAATATCCATTCGGTGGAGTGAAAATATCATGAACATTTCTGCCGTCCATTGACCAACCCCTCTTAGCGCGGTTAATTGTTCGATGACCTCTTGATCGCTGGCATTTTCTAGTGCTTTAAAATTCAATTGGCGAGATTTTACTGCTTGGGCGATTCCCTGAATATATTCCACTTTTCGATTGGATAATCCACAGTCGCGCAATTGCTGGTGGGCATAGTTTAATAATTTTCCTGGAACAAACCGTTTGCCAACTAAGGCTCTGACCCGCTGCTCGATAGTATCGGCAGCTTTAACTGATAGTTGTTGTGAAATGATTGATACAATTAATGTATCAAACGGATCAACATCATTAAGCTTAATTAAACACTTGCCATGTTGTTTGACGGTAGGTCCAAGAAACTCGCAAGCCAACAGGGCTTTGCGAGCTTTGTTTAGTGCATAGGGCGTCATTTTCATGCGTATTGCTCACGTTGAAGATATCATTTCTTGAGGCTCTTATTGCTAGCTGATGCCTATGATTTCACCATTTTCCAGTAATTCAATTTTGTTGGCGGCGGGGTCTTTTGGCAGACCTGGCATACGCATGATATTTCCAGTTAACACCACCAAAAAACCTGCACCGGCATTGACCTGAATATTTCTCACGGTCACCTGAAAATCTTTGGGGCGACCATGCAGCAGCGGATCATCTGATAATGAACTGGGAGCTTTGGCAATACAAATGGGGAGTTGCGTCAATTTTAGCGCTTCGACATGGTGTAAATCTTTTTCTGCTTCTTTGGTAAAAGCGACATCTTTAGCCCCGTACATGGCTTTGCACACCGTTCTTATTTTATCTACGACACTTTCTTCCAGTTGGTATAGCGGTTTAAACGGTTTCGAATCTTGAGCCGCTAGTTTAACTTTTTCTGCCAGTTCAATTGCGCCAGCACCACCTTGAGTAAAGTGATCGCTTTGTGCAAATAAGAACCCTTTTTGTTCAACATGTTGGCGGATGATGGCAATCTCTGCATCGCTGTCATCATGAAAGCGATTTAAAGCCACAACTGGCACTTTATTGAATGTTGTTACATTTTCGATGTGTTTATCCAGATTTTCCAAGCCCTTGCGTACAAATTCAGTATTTACCGTGGTAAGTTGGTTCTTATCCATACCGCCATGCATTTTTAAGGCTCTGACGGTGGTTACTAGTACCACAGCTGCCGGATCAAGTTGAGCCATTCGACATTTGATATCGAAGAATTTCTCTGCACCTAAATCAAAACCAAACCCCGCTTCAGTAATGGCCCATTCGGCATGGTGCATCGCCATTTGGGTGGCCAGAATACTATTACAACCATGGGCAATATTGGCAAATGGACCGCCATGAATAAATGCAGGTGTACCTTCGAGGGTTTGTACCAGATTGGGATGGAGCGCATCGCGCAGTAGTGCTAACAGTGCGCCTGTAATTCCTAGCGAGCGCACAAAAATGGCTTCACCAGAGTAGCTATATCCTATTAGCGTGTTATTCAAACGCCGTTGTAGATCATTAAAGCTGCGCGCTAAACAGACAATCGCCATGACTTCTGATGCCGCGGTAATATCAAAACCCCCTTCACGGGGGATTCCCTGCATTTTTCCGCCAAGCCCGAGCACTATTTGTCTAAGACTACGATCATTCATATCCATCACTCTGCGCCATACGATTTGGCGTGGATCGATATTGAGGGCATTACCATGAAAAATATGGTTATCTACTGCGGCTGAAATTAAATTATTCGCTGCGGTAATGGCATGAAAATCACCGGTAAAGTGTAAGTTTATGCGATCAACGGGAAGCACTTGAGAATAACCACCGCCTGTTGCGCCCCCTTTCATGCCCAGACAAGGCCCGAGAGATGGTTCGCGCAAGGCTAGGCATACAGAATCACCTAATTTAGAAAATGCCTGACCGAGGCCAATTGTGGTTGTGGTTTTGCCTTCGCCTGCTGGAGTTGGTGTTGTTGCCGATACAAGGATTAACTGGCTATTGGGTCGGTTGTTCGGTTCGAGCAATGCATCAATGTTAACTTTGGTAATATCTCGCCCATAGGGCATTAAATATTTATCTTGTATACCGAGTTTGTCGGCTATGTCAGTGATAGGTTGTGTTGTAGCTTGTTTCACGATCTCGGTATCAGTCAGCATCACTTATTCCTTATTCTTTTCTTTAGATTTAAATTGATAGAAGGTATTAATTACAGAACCTAATGTCACAATTAATGCGCCACCAATAAACAACTGTTGCAGGGTTGTTGAAGAAAGATATTGAGGGGGATTGCGTAATAAAATCATTGCAACAATCAATATTAAAAATCCGACAAAATAAAAGCATAGCGCCAGTTTGGGAATTTTTTTGAATTTCAGATTAATGGATCGCATTGATGACTACTCTTTTTCCTTCTCTTTATCTTTCAGAAAACTCACCTAAGCAAAAGTTTAAATTGTTTGATTGAATGCAAACTTGATGCGTGTCATTTTGCTGTTCAATCGATGCTGTTTGCAGTAAGTTGTAGTAACAACTGCGGCTAAAACTGGCGAAAAGGTTTTTTCGTATTTGTATGATGGGAAGTTGTTGAGACTGATAATGGCTAAAGTTTATTTGTGTCTGTTCAGTTAAAGTGACGCTATTTTCACAGTTATCAAAAAAACGATATACCGGTTTAGCTTGCTGAATGATTTCAAAGTCGATAATAGTAAACGGCATCCATTCAACTTTTATGGCAACTTTTTCTACCGGAGTAACCAGAAAATATTGATGACCTTCTTTTTTTAATACGCGTGAAAACAGTAAAATCATTTTGTGACGTGTAAATGGTGTACCTTGATACAACCAAGTGCCATCAGCTTTAATGATGAGATCGATTTCACCACAAAGTTGTGGATTCCACTGGTCGACTGGTGGCAATGGGTTATCGCCAATCGCTTTGATAAGTGACTCGGTTGTCGACATATCAGGCTTCGCCTTTTTTAATCCAATAGTGAAAGGGAGAGCTGTCCGTTTGTGCTTCGAGCAATTGATGATCCATAAACTCACAAAAGCTGGGAATATCTCTTTTGGTTGCAGGATCATCTGCCACAATATGAAGTATATCGCCTGTATCAATTTTTCGCATCGACTTGCGGATCATCATAATGGGTTCGGGGCATTTCAGCCCCAATGTATCAAGCGATATTTTTGTATTGCTTTTAAATGACATTTTCTTTTTTTGATTGACCAGGTTTCTTGTTTATCAAAGAATCAACTTATTCATTGCCATCAGAAGAGGTAGACTGACTTAAATCCGATCGATTCGAATTTTGCTGATTTGAATATCCCTGATTCGACCCCCCTTGATTTGAGCGGTGGTGTTTGCTTCGGCCTTGAGAGCGATTGTTGTTTTGCTTAAACTTTTTAGGTTCTGCTTTCATTGGTGGTTTTATGTCCACCAAGAGTTCTGGTGTTACATCGGCGGTTTGGATGGTATGTTCAATATAGCTTTCAATGGCGGGAAGATTAAAGGCGTTATCTTCACCGGCAAATGATATTGCATCACCTTCCGCGCCGGCGCGAGCAGTCCGGCCAATACGATGAACATAGTCTTCCGCATCTTCTGGTAGATCGAAGTTAAAAACATGGGTAACTCCGTCAATATGTAATCCCCTTGCAGCAACATCTGTGGCAATCAGCATCTGAATTTTGCCGGTTTTTAATTCATCTAACAGGCGAATGCGTTTACGCTGTGGAACATCCCCTGTAAGCAAGCCTGCTTTAATATCATTGCCTCTTAAACTCAGCCATACCTGCTCTGCCTGTCTGCGGGTGTTGGTGAATATCATCGCTTTTTGTGGTTGATGTTTTTGAATCAGACCTATCAGTAATGGTAACTTTTCGTGGTTGGCAGGATAATATAATACTTGAGTAACACGATCAGCTGTCACTTGTTCTGCTTCAACATGAATATGCTGCGGGTGATTCATATGCTCGTAAGCTAATTCTTTAACCCGATGCGACAGGGTGGCTGAAAACAGCATATTCAAGCGTTCTGTTGGTTTTGGCATTTTACGAAATAAATAACGAATATCGTTAATAAAGCCCAAGTCAAACATCCGATCAGCTTCATCAAGTACTACACAGTCAAGTGCATAGAAATTAAAAATATCTTGTTTAAAATAATCGATAAGGCGACCAACGGTACCAATCAACACATCGCAGCCAGCTTCTATTTCTTCACGTTGTTTGTCATAGTCGGCGCCGCCAAAGGCAACACACATTTTTAAGTCAGTAAACTTTGCCAGTTGCTTAGCATCTTCAAAGATTTGAATAACCAGTTCTCGCGTTGGCGCAATAATGATAGCCCTTGGCTCGTTTGGCTGACGATCTTCAACTTCTGGTAATGTCAGCAGTTCGTCGAGTATAGCGAGCAGAAAAGCATTGGTTTTTCCTGTGCCGGTTTGTGCTTGCCCAGCAACATCTTGTGCATTTAGTAACAGCGGTAATGCCTGTGCCTGAATTGGGGTCGCGTACTGGTAACCCAGCACTTTAAGTGCTTTAAGAAGTTTCGGGTGTAACCCTATGTTTTTAAAAGTGGTTTTTGATAGATGAGTAACCATATAAGCGAAGTATCCTAATAATTTTAAATGCTTTTTTGAGATCTCTAGTTGCAACTTGAATCAACAGATAGCAGAATAGACTCGTTTCGTTGCATTTTAATCAATACCGCATCATATCATCATACTCGGCATGCGGGCGAATAGTGTTTTGTAGGAGAATAAATTTCATGAACGACAAGATTGTTCAATTAACTGATGCTAGTTTTGAAGATGAAGTCTTAAAATCGGATATGCCTGTTTTGGTGGACTTTTGGGCTGAGTGGTGCGGTCCTTGTAAGATGATAGCGCCGATTTTGGATGAGTTGGCTGATGAATATGATGGTAAAGTAAAAATTGCGCAGTTAAATATTGATGAGAATCAAGCTACTGCACCTCAATATGGTGTTCGTGGAATTCCCACTTTGATTTTGATTAAAAATGGTTCAGTAGAAGCGCAACAAGTTGGCGCTATCAGCAAATCTCAATTAGCTGCATTTTTAGATAGCAATATTTAGAATCAGCAATTAAATGTTAGAGTGTTTGGTGTTTTTTTGTGCTGAACACTCTGTTAAAAGTTGTCGACTTAACAAAAATAATCGAATATCATTCGAAATAGCTAAAAAATTGGACAATCAATTATTTTAGTGCTACTTTTCACTAGACAGCTCATTTCAAGGTCTCCTGACCAAAAAATGAAAATTCTAAAGAACTAGTCATCATTCTTCTGTAATCAGTAAAAAACATTAAAGTTAAGTGAATAAAGTTAAATTGCTTTTCATTCAAGCTAAATCGTATTTTTTGCAATCCATTCTGATTTTTGAATGTGTGATTTCTAGTATACAGGTTAAATAAGCGTTGATTTTTAATAACAAGAGTTTACACGCAATCCTAAATCCATAACCCCATTCTTTAATAAAAAGTAATTTTATGAACCTAACCGAAATTAAACAATTGTCTGCGACCAAACTGAGCGAAATGGCTAAAGAAGCCGGACTCGATGATGCAGCACGTATGCGTAAGCAAGATATTATTTTTGCCATTCTAAAAAATCACGCAAAAAGCGGCGAAGATATTTTTGGTGATGGTGTTTTAGAAATTTTACCTGATGGTTTTGGTTTTTTGAGAAATGCCGGTTCTTCCTATTTGGCTGGTCCTGACGATATTTACGTTTCTCCCAGTCAAATCAGACGATTTAGTTTGCGTACCGGTGATACTATTTCCGGAAAAATTCGTCCCCCGAAACATGGTGAGAGATATTTTGCGCTGTTAAAAATAAATGAAATCAATTTTGATAGCCCTGAAAATGCCAAAAATAAAATTCTCTTTGAAAACTTAACACCGCTACATCCCGATGAACGTATGATCATGCAACGCGGCAATGGATCGAGTGAAGATATTACTGCTAGAGTCATTGATTTGGCATCGCCGATAGGTAAAGGACAACGTGCTTTAGTTGTTTCGCCACCCAAAGCTGGTAAAACGATGATGATGCAAAATATTGCACAATCAATTACTGCGAATTATCCCGAGTGTGTTTTGATTGTATTATTGATTGATGAACGGCCTGAAGAAGTCACTGAGATGGAGCGCTCCGTACGCGGTGAAGTAGTTGCTTCAACATTTGATGAGCCTGCCAGCCGTCACGTTCAAGTTGCTGAAATGGTTATTGAAAAAGCCAAACGATTGGTCGAACATAAAAAAGATGTTGTTATTTTACTCGACTCAATTACTCGTTTAGCTCGAGCGTACAATACGGTAATACCTTCATCTGGCAAAGTCTTAACTGGTGGTGTTGATGCCAATGCGCTGCAACGACCAAAACGCTTTTTTGGTGCTGCCAGAAACATTGAAGAAGGTGGTAGTTTGACCATTATTGCAACTGCACTGGTTGATACTGGTTCTAAAATGGATGAAGTCATTTATGAAGAATTTAAGGGAACTGGTAATATGGAACTTCATCTTGACCGAAAAATTGCTGAAAAGCGTGTTTTTCCTGCTATAAACTTTAACCGCTCTGGTACACGGAAAGAAGATTTACTCACCACACCTGATGAACTGCAAAAAATGTGGATTTTGCGTAAAATTATCCATCCAATGCAAGAAATTGAAGCGATGGAGTTTTTAGTTGATAAATTGGCTCTGACTAAAACTAACGATGAGTTCTTTGATTCAATGAAGCGTAAGTAGTTTGCAGGGAAATGTATTCACCAACCGTTCACTATAAAGATCTTAGAGACTTTCTTGATTATCTTGAACAGCAGGGCGACTTAAAAAGAATTCAATATCCGGTTGATCCTGTTTTGGAAATGACCGAAATTGCTGATCGCGTATTGCAAGCTGACGGCCCTGCTTTACTATTTGAAAATCCAAAAGGTTTCGATACGCCTGTGCTGGCAAATCTGTTTGGATCAACCCGACGGGTTGCCGCTGCAATGGGTTGTAAAGATGTTGCCATGTTACGTGATGTCGGTAAATTGCTGGCATTTTTAAAAGAGCCTGATCCGCCCGCAGGATTAAAAGATGCATGGAGTAAAGCACCTATATTCAAGCAGGTTTTGAATATGCATCCAAAGGTTGTAAGGTCCGCAGATTGCCAGCAAGTTGTTATTGAAAAAGATTCCGTTGATTTAGGGCAAATTCCTATTCAAACCTGTTGGCCAGGTGATGTTGCGCCATTGATTACATGGGGATTAGTGATTACCCGTGGACCCCATCAGACTCGACAAAATCTCGGCATATATCGACAGCAGGTCATTGGCAAAAACAAACTAATCATGCGCTGGTTATCTCACCGTGGTGGAGCACTAGATTTTAAAGAATGGCAAAGTGCACATCCTGGCGAACCTTTTCCTGTCAGTGTGGCGTTGGGGGCTGATCCCGCGACTATTTTGGGGGCCGTCACACCTGTCCCGGATTCGTTATCGGAATATGCGTTTGCAGGATTATTGCGAGGCGAAAAAACACGCGTTGTTAAAAGTCTTTTAAATGATCTGCAAGTTCCAGCGAGTGCCGAATTTGTGTTGGAAGGGTTTATTTATCCCGGAGAAACTGCGCCAGAAGGTCCTTATGGTGATCATACGGGCTACTATAATGAAGTTGAGGAATTTCCGGTTTTTACGGTTGAAAAAATTACTCATCGGCAATCACCGATTTATCATTCTACTTATACCGGAAGGCCGCCTGATGAGCCGGCGATTCTTGGTGTTGCATTAAATGAAGTATTTATTCCATTACTTCAGAAACAGTTTCCTGAAATCGTTGATTTTTATTTGCCGCCCGAAGGTTGTTCTTACCGATTGGCTGTGGTGACTATGAAAAAACAATACCCTGGTCATGCTAAACGCGTGATGATGGGAGTATGGAGTTTCTTGCGTCAGTTTATGTATACCAAGTTTGTAATAGTAACTGATGATGATATCAATGCGCGTGATTGGAAGGATGTGATTTGGGCGTTAACCACGCGCGTGGATCCGACACGCGATACTTTGTTGGTTGATCATACACCAATTGATTATCTGGATTTTGCCTCGCCTGTTTCTGGTTTAGGTTCTAAAATGGGCATTGATGCGACAAATAAATGGCCTGGTGAAACTCAAAGAGAGTGGGGAAATGCCATTGCCATGAGTGAGGATGTGAAACAATATATTGATAGTATTTGGGATGAATTGAATTTATGAAAAAAATTGATTGTATAACACGCGAAATAATTTCTCTGAGTCCCCAGATATATTGTGTTCGTCTTTCTCCTGTTACCGAAGATATTTTTCCGTTTACTGGGGGGCAGTATTTATTTTTGAGTATGCCTGACGGTATGCAAGTGCCTCTTTCAATTGCCAGTTCGCCCGAAGAAAAAACTTTTATTGAATTACATATTCGAATTACTCATGAAGATAGTCTTGCCTCACAAATGCTTGAACTTTTTCAAAGTAGTAAACAGTTTCAGGTATCTGGCCCGAGTGGAAAGTGTGTTTTAAATGACAGTAATGATGATGTTGTTATTATTGCTGGTGGCACAGGAATGTCGCCAATGAAAAGTATTTTGGAAAGTGCCTTTGCCAACAAAATTATGCGCCAATTTTCACTGTTTTTGGGTGCACAAACTTCTGCTGAACTCTATGTTTGTCCATTGGCAACCGATTGGGAGAAGCAACATCCCAATTTTAAGTTTTATCCAGTTATCGATATAGCTGAAGAAAACTGGCAAGGTGATGTTGGTTTTCCTCATCAGGTCGCCATAAAAAAACTTGGCGATAAAATTTCTCAGTGCGATTTTTACTTGGGTGGTTCAGCGAACATGGTTTTGAGTGTTTATCATGACTTATTATTAGCTGGCGCATTAAAGCACAAAATTTTCGGCGATATGCTGGATATTAAACGTGAAATGGGTGAAATAGATTAAGCCAGGGATTGCTTTCCCCGGCTTTTTTACCGAAAATTAAAAGCGATATTTATCCAATATTTTTTGATAATCTCCACTTTGTTGCAGTTGATGGAGTGCCCGATTAAATGCAACTACTGTTTCAGGCTTAACGCTTTTTTTACTAAACATCAGTGCAACATCGCCACTATGAATTTTGATGGGGTGAGCTTCAATTTGTCCTTGCAGACCTTTCCGTTTGATGGTGTAACCGGCAACAAATGGATCTTCTAAAAATCCATCTATCTGATTTTGTATAAGGTTATAGAAGTTAACTTCTGAGGTGGGCACACTGACAAATTTATCTTTAAATGGCTCGCTATCTTGCAGATTAGTAACCATTTCACCGTAGATATAATTTTCGGTGACTCCAAGTTTAAATTCTCCAGTTAAAATATCAGTGAGTTTGCTTTGTGTGTATTTGTTCGCTTCATTCTTACGAACATAAAGTACAAAAGATTCCTGTCGGTAATAATCTGAAAAAAATGCAAACTTTTCTCGAGCTGACGTTTTTGATGCCCCGCCTAATAGATCAATATTACCATTGCGAACATCATCTAATAAGTTCATCCAGTTTTTCTGAACGAATGTAAGTTCGCAGCCTGCTATTGTAGCCATTGCTTTGACTAAATCAATTTCTAATCCGCGTACCTGATCTTCCGGAGTTAAATATTGATAAGGTTCCCATGGATCCCACCCCATCGTTAATTGACATTGATTCTCAGGTTTAGGTGGCGGCTGATTAGCCATTGGTGGCGTTGTTACTTCTTGGGGGGGCGTATTTTCAGTATTTGACGGCTCGCTGCAATTGACGAGTAAAAAGACCATGCAACTTAAAAGACCGAACTTAGACAAGATTTTCATTCAGCGCTCCTTTTTACTATAAAGTGTGCCAGCTTTTATAATTTAAGTGTAGTTGAGCTCTATCCTTTTAACACGGCTGTTTGCCAGAAAAATTCAACAATTTTAGGCGAGGTTATCAGAGGAGCAAAGTGAATGGATAATTAGAGTGAGGATGTGATTAGAAAATCTCAAATAAAAAAGGCGTCGATATGACGCCTTCTGGACTCTTTAAATCAAAACAAAATTATTAACTCATACAGGCTTTAATCTTGTTCATTGCATTTTTTTCAAGTTGACGAATGCGTTCTGCTGAAACCTGATACTTTTCAGCTAACTCTTGTAGTGTAGCCTTTTCATCATTCAACCAGCGAGCAGCAAGAATTTCCTGGCTACGTTCATCTAAAGTTTGGATGGCATTAAATAAACGCTTTTGATGATGAGATTCCCAATCCTGTTGCTCAAGTGTTTGTGCTGGATCGCTCTCAGGAGCTTCCAGATAAGCCGCTGGAGCGAAGGTACTCTCTTCATCGGCATCATTGGGTAAATCAAAAGCGGTATCACGTGAATTTAAACGACTTTCCATGCGGCGAACTTCTATTTCTGATACTCCTAAGTCATCCGCGACTGCTTTGACTTCATCATTATTTAGCCAGTTAAGGGTTTTTTTGGCACTTCTTAAATTAAAGAATAATTTACGCTGCGCTTTAGTGGTTGCCACTTTGACTATTCGCCAGTTTCTCAATACAAACTCATGGATTTCAGCTTTGATCCAGTGAACAGCAAACGAGATTAAACGGACACCTATTTCTGGGTCAAATCGCTTAACTGCTTTCATCAGGCCAACATTGCCTTCCTGGATGAGATCGGCTTGGGATAGCCCGTAGCCACTATAGCTTCTGGCAATATGTACAACAAAACGAAGGTGAGAAAGAATCAATTCTCGAACAGCAGCCAAATCGCCTTCATCTTTATAGCGGGTTGCCAAATTGTATTCTTCTTCAGGTGTTAGTACTGGTACAGAGTGAATGGCTGTAACATAGGCATCGATATTGCCTTGAGGTACAGACATCGCCACTGTTGCTAAAGCTTTACTCATTGTTTAAAACCTCGTTTTATTTAAATCCCTGAAAATATTAATAAAATAACGACTTGATTATTTTAAGTGCTATTTTTCCAAGCGGGTTAACCTGACTGATTTGATATATCAGTAGGGTTTACTGCCCAGCTGGCATTTAGTGTAGCACTCTTGTGCTGAGAGTGCTAATGTTTTAGCACCTGTCCGTTTAGAGTGCTACTTTTTAGAAAAGTTTCCTTATTTTACAATTTGTTACACGCTATTGGTAAATTGTGTGCTTGGACTAATATGGGGACGAATACGATATTTGACAGGGTAAATATGTATACAAATGTTTCAATGCAATTATCTTGGTTCTATTTGGCGAATGTGTCGCCCTACACTTAGCCATGATCCCATTAATCCAAGAAGACAGCTGATACCGATCAGTTTACAGCTTTGCTGCAGGCTAAGCCCCGCAATCTGATATTGGCTTTGATAGAGTCCTGCCAGATTTGCAACAGGTTCTTTCAGCCAAAGTAGAGAAATACTCAATATAAGCCAACAACATATACCCGCGAAGAGTCCATACCAAAAACCGGTATATAAAAATGGTCGGCGAATAAAGGCATCGGTTGCGCCAACTAGCTTAACCACTTCGATTTCTTCGCGGCGATTTTGTACTGACAAACGAATGGTATTGCCAACAATCAATAAAACGGCCAGCGCCAAGGCAATTCCAAGTGCCGTTGCTGCTTTTTCTGCCAGTTGTAGCAATGCATAGAGTTTTCTTACCCAGTCGAGATCCAGTTGCGCCAGCTCAACTTCAGGGTGTGCTTTAAATTCAGCCAACATTAATTCAGAAGCTTGTGGCGAAGTATGAGTCGATTTGGGCTGAATTATCAGAACGGGTGGCAGCGGATTGCTATCTAGTTCAAGTAGGGCATCAGCAAAACCTGAGCGCTCTTTAAAGTCAGCAAGTGCTTGCTCCTGAGTAATAACCTGAATAGATTGGACACTACTTAGTTGTCGCAATTCGCTTGCCAGATCGTTAATTGATTTTGGTTTGAGGTCAGTTTTTAAGTAAAGCGAAATTCGACTGGCACCATCCCAGCTTTTCGACAGGGTTTTACCATTATCCAGCAATATTTGCAGACCCGCAGGTAAAGCCAGTGCAATGGCTATAACCAGAATGGTCATTAAACTGGATATTGGCGTCTTAAAAATATCTTGAACACCCCTTATCGCTTCGACTTTATGCAAGCGAGTAAGCATTTTCAGCTTGGTGGAAAGGGTTGCGCCGCGCGAAAGACTGGCACCAGTGAGCTGTTCGCTACTCATGGACTGATACCTCGCTATGATTGGCAACTTCTTGATCTTGTACGAGTTGTCCTTCTTTCATGACTAAAGTTCGGTAATGCATTCGAGCAATTAAGCTTAAGTCATGCGATGCAATTAATAAACTGACGCCGACCTGATTAAACTGCTCAAATAAGTGCATGATTTCTGCAGAAAGATCGGGGTCAAGATTACCGGTTGGCTCATCTGCAAGCAATAAAGGTGGTTTATTAACAACGGCTCGTGCAATACCGACACGTTGCTGCTCACCTCCAGATAGTATAATGGGGGAATGTTTTTCTTTAGACAACAAGCCGACTTTATCCAGGGCCGCTCTCACACGACGGCCTATTTCACGGTGTGGATAGCCTGCAATTAATAACGGAAGCGCGACATTATCAAAAACACTGCGATCAAATAGTAAGCGGTGATCTTGAAAGATCATGCCAATATCTCGTCTCACAGTTGGTATTTTACGGCGGCTGATACGATTAAAATTACGACCATTAATAATAACCTGACCCGATGTTGCGCGCTCCATTAAACAAATGAGTTTGAGTAGCGTACTTTTTCCTGCGCCAGAGTGTCCGGTAAGAAACGCCATTTCACCATCGGCCAGTTCAAAGCTTACTTGTTTTAATGCTTCCTGGCCGTTGGGGTAACGCTTACAAACCTGCGCAAACTCGATCATGGCTAGCCTCAGTTATTCTTTTTATTATTGGTCAAATAATGCATCAATATAGTCTTGTGCCTTAAAGGTGCGCAAATCTTGCTTGGTTTCACCGACACCAATAAAACGAATGGGAAGTTTTAATTTATCTGCTAAAGCAAATACAACACCACCCTTGGCGGTGCCATCGAGCTTGGTAATGGTGACACTATTGAGGTTGACCGCTTTATTGAACTCAACTGCTTGAACCAGTGCATTTTGGCCCGTACAGGCATCAACAACGAGCATGATTTCGTGAGGTGCTTGTGCATCAACTTTTTGCATCACGCGTTTTACCTTAGTGAGTTCTTCCATCAGATTACTTTTGTTATGTAAGCGACCGGCGGTATCAGCAATAACCACATCGACATTTCGTGCCTTTGCAGCTGCAACCGCATCATATATAACTGAAGCGCTATCGGCACCGGTATGCTGTGCAACTACAGGAACATTATTTCGCTCACCCCAAGTTTTGAGCTGCTCGACCGCTGCGGCTCGAAAAGTATCCCCCGCTGCTAACATAACGCTTTTACCTTCGGCTAGAAAGCGATGTGCCATTTTGCCAATAGTAGTGGTTTTACCAACACCATTAACACCGACTACCAAAATAACAAATGGGTTAGGCTGTTGAGGAATATGCAGTGGTTGCTCTACAGGTGATATAACCGCTAAAAGCATTTCTTTTAAACGATTCATTAAAGCTTGAGTATCTTTTAGCTCTTTACGGTCGGATTTTTCAGTTAAATCTTCAATAATTCTGGTTGTGGCATCGACTCCGACATCGGCCATCAATAATAAGGTTTCAACTTCTTCCAGAATATCTTCGTCAATTTCTTTTTGGCCTAACAGGAGATTGGCCAGTCCTTTAGAAAATTGAGAACGCGTTTTTGAAAGTCCGGCCTTTAGGCGTTGAAAAAGCGATTGTTTAGTTGGTTTTTCCTGCGGCTGTGAAATTGCCGGAGGATTTTCTGCTTTAGTGTCTAGTGCATCTTCTGTTTGAGTTAACGGTGTTTCACTAGATGGTTGTGATACTTCAGATGATTCTGTCTGAATTTCTGAATGCTGGCTATCAAGAATTTGGTCGACCGCTTGATTGTGTGTCAGATCATCGGATTCTTTGATTGACTGAGTGGAAGCTTCTTCTGTCTGTTCTCGATTATCTGATTGTTTTTTATCCTGTTTTTGAGATTTTTTCTTACTGCCAAACCAGCTAAACAGGCCTTTTTTCTCCGAGGATTTGTCGGACATTCAATTCTCTTATTCATTCAAATATAAACTGAGGCTATGCTATCATCATTTTTCAAAATGTTCGAGTTGGCTTTCCGTCGAATACTCGGTTTCGCCGTTTTCGGCTGATTTGTCCCCATCCTTTCTAAATAAAAAGACACTTTGATTGAGTTTTGGCTGATTCAGGGATTTTTATAGCAAACTAAAAAAAACTTACCGCTGATTTAACTGTTTGTAAAACC
Organism: Aliikangiella maris; assembly: GCF_040719265.1. Classification (NCBI taxonomy): domain Bacteria; kingdom Pseudomonadati; phylum Pseudomonadota; class Gammaproteobacteria; order Oceanospirillales; family Pleioneaceae; genus Aliikangiella; species Aliikangiella maris. The sequence continues at coordinate 162,959 of NZ_JBFDAH010000009.1, forward strand.
ACAAAGTTTTTAATTCATTGGTAATAATCGAATCATTTCAAGGTATTCGGTATATCTCAACAAATTAATCTATTTTTTTGATTGTAAGCTTAAAAAGATTATCCTTTTTTACGTAGGGGCTACTCGTTATCCTTGTAGTAATCGGTCATCCATCAAATACTGAGGACTTAACTGTGCCTTTTTATATCAAACAAGGGAAGATTCCCCCTAAAAGACATATCACTTTTTATCGTGATGACGGGGAACTATATCGTGAGGAATTGTTTTCCACTCATGGTTTTTCGAATATGTATTCGAATAAGTATCATCACAGTATGCCAACTAAGGTACTACGAGTTGAGCCTTACGAAGTTGATCACGGTCAAGTTTGGCAAGATACATTACTTCAAAATTATAAAGTTCATACGCAACGAATTGAAAGCCACGGTAATTTTTACTCTGCGAGACGAATGCAGGTATTTAATAACGATGTTGCAATGTACACAGCGAAGGTCACCGAAGATACGGGACAATTTTATCGAAATGCCTATGCAGATGAAATTGTTTTTATTCATGAAGGGAGCGGCACCCTCACCTCGGAATACGGTAACCTGGAAATTAAAAAATGGGATTATCTGGTTATCCCTAAAGGGACTACCTATCAACTAAAGTTTGATAGCTATGATGAGGTGCGTTTGTTTGTCATTGAATCACCGACAATGGTGAATATTCCTAAGCACTTCCGTACACCTACCGGACAGCTTCTTGAAAGTGCACCTTATTGTGAGCGAGATATTCGTACACCAGAATTGCAAGCACCCACTATTGAAAAAGGTGAGTTTGAACTGGTGATTAAGTACGGTGACCGATATCAACGCAGCGTTTTCGAATGGCACCCATATGATTTGGTTGGATGGGACGGTGCGTGCTATCCATGGGCATTTAATATTGACGACTACGCGCCCAAAGTTGGCAAAATTCATTTGCCGCCTAGTGACCACTTAGTGTTTACAGCAAACAATTTTGTTGTCTGTAATTTTGTGCCAAGACTCTATGATTTTCATCCAGAGTCAATTCCTGCACCTTATTACCACACCAATATCGATAGTGAAGAAGTTTTATATTACGTTCATGGTAATTTCATGAGCCGTACTGGTATTGAATCTGGCTCGATGACCTTACACAAAAAGGGTGTACCACATGGTCCACAACCCGGTAAAACTGAAGAGTCGATTGGTAAAAAAGAAACCTATGAGTATGCGGTAATGGTTGACACCTTTAATCCGCTCAATATGACTAATCACTTTCGCGATTGTATGGAAAAAGATTACAACCAAAGTTGGTTAGAAGATTAAGTGACTGGAGAAAATAATGACTGAACATCAAGTGGAAAATCCACTGAAATTACGTGGAATTTCATTTACCGAATTTTGTTCGGCCGATACAACCTTTATGCATGATGTATTTATGGATTTCGGCTTTTCAAAAATTAAAAAGTACAAAGGTAAAGATATTGTTTACTATAAGCAAAATGACATTCACTTTTTGCTAAACGCTGAAAAAAAAGGTTTTTCTGCTGAGTTTACCAAGGCGCATGGTCCTGCAATTTCATCGATGGGCTGGAAAGTGGATGATGCCGAATTTGCGAAGGCTGAAGCTGTTAAACGTGGAGCGAAACCTGCGGAAGAAACTGACTTCCCCTACCCTGCTATTTACGGGATTGGTGACAGCTTAATTTATTTCATTGATAAGCACGACGGTGATAATTCAATTTGGGCAACGGATTTTGAAGATTTAGCTGATCCTATTGTACAAGAAGATAAAGGATTTATCGAAATCGATCATCTGACTAATAATGTTTACAAAGGTACTATGGAGACATGGTCAAACTTTTATAAACAAGTGTTCGGTTTTGATGAAATTCGTTATTTTGATATTAAAGGGGTTAAAACTGCATTGTTATCTTATGCGCTGCAAAGTCCGTGTGGTACTTTCTGTATTCCTATTAACGAAGGGAAAGATGATAACAATAATCAGATAGATGAGTATCTAGATATTTATAATGGTCCAGGTGTTCAGCATCTGGCATTTAGAACACGTGATTTGGTTGCATCTTGTGATGCACTTAAAGGTTCATACATTGAAACTCTGGACATTATCCCTGAATACTATGAAACTATTTTTAAACGAGTTCCTTGGGTAAAAGAAGATCGTGAAAAAATTAGAAATCACCAGATCTTGGTAGACAGTCAGGCTGAAAATACTTATTTACTACAAATATTTACCAAGAACTTATTTGGTCCAATTTTCATCGAAATGATTCAGCGTGAAAATGATCGCGGTTTTGGTGAGGGTAATTTCCAAGCTCTATTTGAGTCGATTGAACGTGATCAGGAAAAGCGTGGTGTAATCTAGTTTTAGCTGAGATCCATAACATAATGAAAAAGGAGGCAAAGCCTCCTTTTTTGTATCTTTAATTAATTTTTTAAGATGATTGCTTTAACCATTGAGCAATTTCTGTATTGAACTCACCTAAAAGTGGTGGACTTGAAACCGAGTCTAGTGTTGCGTTATGAAACTTAATCGGATTTTTCATTTGAGGGATATTACCAAACTGAGGATGTTCAATATAAGATACCAGATCACGATGCTTGATTTGTGGATCATTAAGTATTTCATCGATGCGGTTAATCGGGCTACAGGGTATACCTGCCAAATTCAGCCGGTCCAGCCAATAGGACTTATCGGCTTGTGCAAATGCCGCTGCAACAATATTAACTAGCTGTTCGGCATGAGAAACCCTAAGCTCATTACTTTGAAAATGTGGATTTGACTTAAGCGCTGGCTGTTTGATGACATCACATAATTTCAAAAACTGCTGGTCGTTGCCAACAACTATAGCAATATAACCATCCTGACAGGCAAATACATCTTGTGGTTGAATATTGGGATGTCGATTACCGGTTCGCTGAGGTATTTGACCTGAGGTCAGGTAACTCATTTTGCGGTTAGCTAAAGTGCTGACCATAACATCTAACATGGCAATATCAATATATTCGCCTTGACCTGTTCTTTCGCGGTGATTGAGTGCAGCAAGAATCGCACTAGAAGCGTACATGCCTGTCATCAAGTCAACAATCGGAATGCCGACTTTTTGCGGCACGCCTTTTTGGCTCTCGGGTTCCCCTGTAATACTCATTAAGCCACTCATTGCCTGAATCATAAAGTCATAAGCTGCTTGCTCGTGACGCGGCCCATCTTGACCAAATCCCGTGATCGAACAATATACAATCTGTGGATTGTGCTGTTTTAAATCGTTATAAGACAGCCCCAATTTTTTTAATGTACCAGCTTTGAAGTTCTCGACAATCACATCAGATTTTTTCACTAGTTGATAAATGAGTTGTTGCCCTTCGGTTGATGATAAGTCAACTTCAAGAGAGCGTTTACCCCGATTAGCAGAAAGATAATATGCCGACAGGGCTGCTTGGGAATGATCTAAAGATTCAACAAATGGCGGACCCCATTGGCGGGTATCATCACCAACATTAGGGCGTTCCACTTTGATAACGTTGGCACCCAGATCTGCCAAAAATTGGGTTGCCCAAGGGCCAGCTAAAATTCTGCTCAAATCTAAAACTTGAATATGGGTTAGAGGTCCAGCCATTAGCACGCCACTGTTTCAATTAAGGTCGTCATATCTTAATACCTTAATGATCAAAGGTGTTAATTAAAAATTAAGTCAATTGGTATAATAAAAAGCAGCAATACTGCCAAGGAAAGCATTAATCCCATAGCGAAAAAGCAGGCAATACCAATTAAAATCGCTTTGAACAATGAATGAACAGGATAGTTAGCCTGTTCATGCGCAAGTAATTTTTCACCTTGAAATATATAACTGATGGGGAGTATGAGTACTGCTGCTAGAAAATTATAGAAAAAATAAAGCAATAGTGATGGTTGTTCAACAAATAGACTTGTAAATAAAAATACAATCGTTGCCACTGTGGTAAATATAATGGTGATAAAGGCGGCTGTCGATTGTTTGAACTTATTAAAATTACTTTGTAAAAGAATACCTGCCGCTAGAAATGAACCAAAAATTGTTGCAATTGAGATAGCGGCAATGCTGTATAACTTGCCTGTGTATTCCTCATCAGCTGCAGACGGGTCAATATGAGACTCAGGCGCTTGATAGGGATTATCGATAATTTTTTTCTCTTGTGCTTTCATCGGTACTCTGACTACAATGTGGCAGCAATAAGTATAAATTTTATTGATTCAGGAAGCTATTGTGCAACTTTATTATACAAAATCTTCGCCTTATGCCAATTGTGTCAGAATGGTTATTTCTGAAGTTGGCATTGAAAGCAATGTCGAATTAAAAGAAGTTCATCCTTTTGATAATGTCTCTGATTTCCTTGCTGTGAGTCCTTTGGGAAAGGTTCCTTGTCTAGTTGATTCGGGTGAAGTTATATTAGATAGCGAAGTGATTTGCGATTATTTGGATGCAAATTTTACGGGAGGGACGTTATTTAACCCAATATATGCTGATTGGCGGTTGAAAACTTTTTATTCCGTTTGTTCTGGTTTAATCGACACCTGTGTGGCACGAAGAATTGAGCAGGTCAGAGAAAATGAAGGATTAAAATCAGCTTTTTGGTGGGAGCGTTATAATCAAGCGATTGAGAGAACTCTTATTGATATTGAACAACGTTTGTCACTTTTACCCGAAGATTTTAGCATTTTGCATATTAATATATTGAGCTGTTTAGCTTACCTTGACTTCCGTCATAGTGATATTCAGTGGCGTCAACATTGGGGTGAATTAGCTGAGTTTTTTGCAGAACAAAGCCAACGTAAGTGCTTCCAAGAAAATCCATTAATTGGATAAAGTTAGCTGTCCGACAAATTAAAAAGGCGGAATAACACCGCCTTTAAAAATAAATTCAATTGCAAAATTAATTCAAGATTTTTTCTGCCAAGAACCGTTTTGTAATTTAATGTAGTTTCCTGATAAAGTCATTTCAATCGCTTTATCACCAGCCAATATTTCAACTTCTTTTAAACTGATTCCACGTTTTTTTGCGATTTCTTCGTACTTTTCTTTACGTTTTTCATTGGTTGACTGAACCAGTTCAGTGACTTCGGTATTTGATTTGGCGACTATACCAAGATAGCCATTATATTGCTCGCCAATCAGTCCTTGTTTTTTAGCATCAGTTAAATTAATGGCAAAAACCTGCGTACTAAAAAGAACCATTATTGCAAATAACCATTGAATTGCGTTTTTCATGATAGACTCCCAGAATATCTTAAAATAAGTCGCCGCTGGCTAAAACCTGCTCGACATCTTTTTCAACTTTAATTTTAATTTCATGCTTGATAGTGACATCCGCAATAATGTGAATGGGTTTTTCGGATTCGAGCCTGACGGTAGGGTTACAGGCAATTATGCCAATACTGGCGATAATTATCCCACAAATCTTGAGCATATAAAGTGTCCTCATATTGGTTATTACTGCCATTTTAGATAAAGTAATCTGAATTTTAGCTGAACTAATTCAATAAACCACATTTTTCCATAAATAATAATATTATGTTATAGAAATTATGACTTATTACGGTTGTTTATACTCTTCGCTACCCGTTTGGTAGTTGCCCGTTTTTACTTGTTGCATAATTGCTTCTTCAAAACTACCGGTTAAAAAAATTGATTTAAAAATGCCACTCATTTGTCCCTTTAGATTCAAAGTAAAGTCAATGGGATAGCCATTATATAACTCTGGGTTTGCTCCGACTAAATGTAGTTTGATCAAGTAATCGCCTGACAGATCATTGTAATCGATAGTACCATCTAGTTGTTTATACTGAAAGTTACTCAATGCTTGGATTGCGATATTAGACGACTTTTCAAGTCCTGGTTTTTGATATTTAATTTTGCCATTTGATAAACTAAAAAATTGTGCTTTTTCTATCATTAGTGCATTTTTTTGTTGTTTAATAGGGATGTCAATATTGATTTTTCCACTGGCGCTTAGTCCTTCAATCTCAAGAAAGTTAATCAACTCGGCTAAATCCAGTGATTGTATATTGACAGTAAAAGGGTTGAGTTTTTGGTCAATGAAATTAATGGGCTGACTGTTTAATTGGCCCGAGAAAAGTTGCATTGACAGGTTGTCAACTTTTAAGGTCTGGTTGTTAAAAAACGAATTAAATTGGATGTTTTCAATTAATAATTGGCTAGCTAAGCGTAAACTTTTAATTTGAGCCTTTGTATAAGTCGTAAAGTTTTGAAATTTCAAGTCGTTAGTTAGCTCAATATTGATATTAATTTTTTCAAGTTTATTCTTATCTATTTGTACTGATAACTCTTCTCCGGTAAGTTTGCTCGAAAGCGCTTGAAGGTCCTCGGAAAAATTACTAGAAAAATCAAGTGTACCTTGGTTTATAGACAGGTTCGACTTTAATTTAGGCTTAAGTTGCTTTAACAAAGTGTTAATGAATTCATGTGACAATGTTATCTGTTGAGTTGTCATAGATTGCAACTCAACACTACGAGATAAGGTATTATTAAACTCTAAAGTTTGCTTGTTATCAATAGTAATAGTCCCTTTGGTTAAGTAAGCATTGCTTTTTAGTTGTGTCTTTGTTTCTAATGTCGCGGTATCTATCGTGATTTTTCTGGTATCTATTAATGGTGTTTTAATTTGATTGAGTCTTAATAAGCTCTCGATTTTTCCTGTGGTTAGAAGGGGGTTCAATAGATTAATTTTTAATGCCAAGCTATTACTTTTGGTGCTGATAATTTTACCTTTTTCATGAATATCTAAATCGAATTCTGGTAATTGTATGCTGCCTGAAAATCTAGCTTTATGATTAATCAGTGAAAACTGTTCTTGAGGGAATTTTAAAAAATCGATAGGGGTGTCAAATGATAAGTCTGTGCTTAGACGTTTTGCAATTAACTTGTTTTGTCCAATTTGCAAGTGGCTCTCTTCACTTTTAATAGTTAGACTGCCTCTAACATTAGCCGAAGAATTGAAGTTAAGCTCAAATGGTTTTAATTTAAAAGCTACTTGTGGTTTTGTTATATCTAATTGAGTGTCTTGGTGAGCAATTACACTCTTTTTTGAAGTTATTTTTCCCGATAATTTTTCGATCAGCCAGCTTTTTTCTTGTTGTTTTATTAAAAATTCAAGATTGATTTTAGGTTGAAGTGTTTTGTTTTTTATCCAATTCAATTGCTTCGAAGAAGCATTTACTTGTCCATTAAAAATCAGAGGTGTTTGATTTAAATCAGCGTGTAATTTGAGTTGAGTTGCTATTTCGTTGAGCGTTTTATGTATAAGTAAATTGTCGGCAAAGTTTAGCGTGATGGTTGGTGCCAGAGACCAAGATTTTTGTTCTAATTTTGCCGTGATGGGGTTTGTTAAATCTTGAATAAGTATTGGTAGGTTGAGTGTCTGAATTTTTTGGATAAACATTTTTTTTAGTAGTGTAGGGTAAAGTATCAGCTCAGCGTTTGCTTGAGATAAATTTTGATATTGATTATAACTTGCAAGAGGAAGCTGATTTAGCTGAATATCAAGTTGTAAGCTTATCTTATCTTGATTTTGTGGCTGATAGTTGATTGTAATCAAATAATCAGAAATGCTACTGAGCGGTTCATGTTGCAGATTCCCCATGACAACTAATTGATTAGGTTCTGACTGTTGAATAGCGATTTGGGATGAAAAAATTTCAAGTTTATCTTTAATTAATATTAGCTGATTGAGAGTAATGACTTTATCTTCAATTTTTGTCATATGCGCGAGTGACTTTAAATCTGGTAATTGAAATAAAAGTGCGGGTTTTTCTGGTAAATCAACCAATCTTACTTTTAAGGTTTTGATACCAACTTTTTTAAATCCATAGTTTGCTGTAATATTTTCAAAATCAAGGGTAGTGGATTGATTTTCGATAATAAGTTTTTTTATTGAAAATCCGTCGCGTGACAAATAATCTACTGATAATTGTTGAATATGCCAACCTTGAGGGATTGATTTTTGTATAAAATAAGTGGACCACCAAGGAAAACTGGCAAACAATAGCGTCATTAATAGGCCTATGACGATACAGATTGTTAACAATCGCTTTAATGCAGACAACGTTTTATATTCCTTAATGAATAGTCCGAAATGATGAATGGCATTTTTATTGAGTGAATATTGAAAAATTGATTGTTGATTAAAGACAGCTTCGTTATATTAAACTTATTTTCCATTATTTGAGCCATTTAGATGTATTTAATCAGGATAAAGTTTTTTATTCCTTGCCTTTGGTTAGTCGGCAGTTTTTTGTTTGTGTCAAATGCTGGTGCAGTTAAACTAGAGCAGTCTGAAATTCCGTTGAATGAACTGCGTGCTTTGACAGAAGCTTACTATCATATTAAATCATCTTATGTAAAGGATGTCGATGACACAACCTTAATAAGAGCTGCGATTAGAGGAATGGTTAACAGTCTGGATAATCATTCTAGATATTTGCCCCCTGAAGAATTTACAGAATTTAATCAAGACAATGATGGTGAGTATGCCGGTGTTGGTTTAAGGTTTAAGGATAGTGAATTTGGGTTAGAAATCATTGAAGTTATAGCCAATAGTCCAGCGGCAAATGCCGAACTGAAAATTGGCGATATTATAACGCATATCAATGGTAAAAGTATTCGATATGTGTCAGTAGAGGAGGCGGCATCCCAGTTTAAAGGAGAAGTAGGTTCCGCTATCGAAATGCGTGTAACTGGTACGGGATTTTCTCAACCTAAAGATATGCAACTTAAGCGAGAGATTATTTTGCTGGAGAGTGTTTACAGTAACCTTTTACCTAATCAAACAGGGTATATTCAGTTGTCTCAATTTACCTTGCACAGTGTGCAAGAATTTATAGATGCCATGAAGAATCTGGAAAAATCAGCGCCATTAAAAAAGCTTATTATTGATTTAAGAGATAATCCGGGTGGAGTATTAGAGGCCGCGGTTGAACTGTCTGACTTATTCATTTCACAGGGAAAATTACTGGTGTCTGAGGGACGAACTGAAGATTCAAATGAAGTTTTTTATGCCCATAAAGCGGCGCCTTATGCCAATATAAAGCTACTCGTCATTCTTAACCAAGGATCTGCCTCAGCCAGCGAAATCTTTGCTATTGCCCTTAAAGACCATCAAAAAGCGACGATTTTTGGTGAGAAATCCTATGGAAAAGGTACGATTCAAACTGTTTTTGGTTTAAATGAAGAGGCTGGAATGAAAATTACTACGGCTGAGTACTTTTCACCACATGGAACAAAAATACAAGATACGGGTATCACACCTGATATTAGGTTTAGTAAAACGCGACAAAAAAATACTTATAATGTGAGTCTATTGGATGATCCGCAATTGTTACAGGCCTATAATCTGTTGCAAAACTAACTTGGTTAAATGAGGTTTAATTTGCGTCAATCAGTCTTATGGTTATGGTTTATTTGTTTTGCTCCGGTTTGCCTGGCCGAATCGAATTTGACACCGACTGAAGTAGTTGCCTCTGTTTATTTACCCAAAGCAAAACCAAAAATTTCTATTGTTATCGATGACTTAGGTGATAACTCAGTGATTGCCAAAAAGATGCTGTCTTTACCGGTTAAATTAACCGCAGCCATCTTACCGCATACGCCCCATGCCGATTTAATTGCTGATTATGCAAAAAAACAGGGGCATGAGGTAATTATGCACTTACCTATGGAAGCACTCTCCAGACCTGATTTACTTGGTCCTGGAGCTATTTATAACAATATGGCAAAAGGAGAAATGCAGTCGACTATTTCAGAGAGTGCTGACTCAGTACCTAATTTGGTAGGATTTAATAACCATATGGGTAGTCTGTTAACTCAAAATCAGCAAAAAATGCAATGGGTGATGGAAAGTGCCAAACAGTTTGGCTGGTATTTTCTTGATTCTAAAACATCTCAAGTATCGATAGCACAGGATGTTGCTGAACAAATGGGGATTGCGAATATTGGACGAGACCTATTTTTAGATCACCAGGGCGTTGCCCCCAGTATTGAAGAACAGTTTGAATTGATGCAAAAAATTGCAATTAAAAAAGGCCATGTTGTTGCAATTTGCCATCCATATCCTGAAACTTCACGATATTTAATCGAAAATTTAACACAATTACAAACTGATTTTGAGTTTGTGAGTGTGGGCCAATTAATTCAACAAAGTCATTGGCAAAAATTAATTAATCTGAGTATTGGGGCACATGGTGCTTACCACTAGGTTTACGGATTAAAATTAACTCGCTTTAAACACCAGTAGCTGATTATTCGCTGGCATGGAATAATCTTTAATCAGTGCAAGTCCCGCCTGGTTTGCTAATTGCAAAATTGCTTCAAAGTCTCGTATGCCCATGCTTGATTTTTGTGCTTTTAAACTGACGTCAAATCGCTGGTTGCTTTGACTGGTGAATTCACCATTATATTTGAATGGACCATACAATAGAAATACACCGTCTTTTTCAAGTAGCTTGCCAACTCCTGGAATAAACTGCTCAACAGCCCGCCAAGGCATAATATGTGCGGTGTTTGCAGAATAAACAGCATCATAGGTCTTATTTGGCCAATGTGCTTGTTGTGTGACATCTAACTCAAGTGGGTCTAGCAGATTACTTTGCTTTGCTTCTGAAAGCCAAGCGCGAATGCCTGAATGATACTGCTTTTGATCACTGGTTTGCCACGTTAAATGTGGTAATTGTTGGCTAAAATAGACAGCATGTTGCCCAGTGCCGCTACCAATTTCCAAAACATGTGTTTTATGTGTCAAAAAGGGTTGAATAACCGCTAAAATTGGCTGCTGATTGCGAACACAAGCTTCCGAATATGGTTTATCAATCATAATATTAGGCATTAATTTGGTTTAATTCATTGTAATAGGATGAGGACTGATTGAATAGGGAAGCTGACATCCATTTTAAAAATTAAACTCAAAACCAAATAAATGCATGATACCATATGACTTTAAATCTCAAATAAGTTAATCGACTGCTGAGGCAAATAAACACAGTTAAAATGTATACTTGTATTAACAATTTATATTCATTTTTAATACATATTTTTTAACCAAAACTAAACATGATAGCTAATTGTCTTAATTAAAACCTATTTCTTTAAACTAAAATCTATTGGTTGGAGCTCCCCTAGATGTGGCGTCGAAAAGTAACATTTTTAATTAAAAAAGAACAGATTGATAAAATATACTTGAATAATTCAACCAATTACTTCAGTCTGATTACACCATTTTGTGTGTTTTTAGCGCTATTAATGACAATGGCTTGTGGTGGCGGTAGCTCAGATCCTACAAGTTCTGATAATCCAACTGATCCAGTAAACACTGATATTATCAAACCAACCGTAAGTGTTACCTTTCCTCCCGCCGAAACTTTAACGGATCGCTTTAATTTACAAGTTGTAGGAACAGCCAATGACAATATCAAAGTAAAACAAGTGGTTGTGAATGGGCAAGTTGCATCAAGCGAAAATGAGTTTTTAAATTGGTCGACTAGTGTTGATTTGAGTGAAGGCCACAATCAACTCCAGATTGAAGTCAGCGACTATGCTGGTAACATTGACTCTACAATAATCAGTGTAACTAACTCGCCCTTATTTGGTCCAATAGATGCGCTGGCTTATGATACGGCTCAACAAGTGGCGTATGCTGTAAGTAAAGACAACAATGCCCTTTATTCTATTGATTTGGTTAATGGTAAGCGTCAGACTGTTTTGCAAGATATATCGAGGTTGAACAGCCCCATTGATATTGCAATTAATGCTCAAGATAATAGCGCCATTGTTTTTACCTACAATAATTTTGTAGAGATCAATCTGCAAACTGCTGAACTACAGCTTTTGCCAAATGTTAATAATAGCGAATATAACTTTACCTTCTTTGAAGATTTCATATTGGATTCAGTGAATAATCGCTTGTTTGTTGTAGATGTTATTAGCGGAAAAATTTATGCGACTGATTTAGCTTCGGGACAGCGAAGCCTTATATTTGATATGGCGGCAACATCACTCAATATTGGTACAATTACCGGGTTTGCTTATCAATCAGCTTTAAATACATTATATTTAAGTGAATTTCAGTTTAATCCTGAGCAAAGCCATTTGGTTGCTGTGAATTTAACTACAAATTCAGCTGATAGAATAATTGAAGATATAAAGAAACCAAGTGCAGTTAACAGAAGTTTTATTAGTGACTTACAATTTGATGCAAATCATAATCGTCTGATTTTAACTGAAAAAAGTTCCGGCGATCTGCTTGCTGTTAAATTAACAGATCTCTCTATTAGTGTGATTTCTTCAAATGAAGAATTCTTTGGGAATCAACCATCTAAACCTCAAGCATTATCAAATATTTCTACTGATAATAAAGTTTTATTAAGCGATCAAAGTCAGGAAGGTTTATCTATTGTAAACCTTGTTTCTGGCGTTCGAACTAATGTTAAAAGTATTAAGATTCCTCAAAATGATATAGCATTCATTGCGCCTGCTGATTTTGTGATTGATGATGCTAATCAACGCGCTTTAGTGATTGACCAACAACAAGGGATTTTGGCGGTTTCATTACTAACAGGCCAAAAAATACTGATATCTGATATTCATAATGCAGGGCAGGGCGCCATGTTAAACACGCCCGAAGACATTGAGCTTGATAAAATGAACAACCGCGTGATGATATTAGATAGTGGTCGCCGAGCGATTATAGCCGTTGATTTATCTTCTGGAATGCGCGAAATCATTTATGATGGGGCAAACGTACAAAGCCTGTTAAGTCATCCCTCGGGGGCAGATTACGACTTTACTAATAATATTGCCTATATTGTCGATCATAAAAATCAATCGATTGTTGAAGTGAATTTATCAAATGGTGAGCAAGTACTCATCGCCAAGGATCAGAATCAACAAGTATGGGGAGATTCGCAAGATATTGTATTTAATCCGACTAAAAATGAACTATTGGTAACCGGTTTCGCTGGAGTCGCATACACAATAGTTCACTTATCAGACAACAGTGTTGAGCATTTTGGTGAAACCGATAAACCTTATTCTGATTTAGCAATTGATAGCACACATAATCAGATCTTCATGGTTGGAGAGTCTTCTCGTGTGGTGGCTATTCCATATAATGCTTCAACTTCTGAAGACTTTGATAGCACTTTATTTATCGAAGCACGAGCAATCGAAGTGGATACCGAAGGTGAAAAGATTTATGTATTGGATAAATATTTACACGCACTTTATATCATCGATTACAATACTCGGGAAGGTGTTATTTTTTCAAATTAAAGCTAAAAGAAAAGGCGTTCATTGAACGCCTTTTGAATGTTCTCTTTTTTCGAAGGTCACTTAAAATTTTAAAAAAAATCTCATAAAGTAATGGCTGTATTTAAAAGACATATAGATACCTAAATAGGCGTTTGCCTTTATGTTTCATTAATACAAAGAATAATCAAATGTTATCACGGTAGTCTATTGTGAATCTTTTAGTTTTAAAGGTAGAATCACTCCCTATGTAAAAATTGATCGTTCAATTAACTTACTTAATATTTGTGGAGAGCTGCAAACAGTAGTATTAAGGAATTAGATGAGTATAAGTAAATTAACAACAAACCTTGTTTTGTGGATGATTTAACGTTTAATTGAAGTAAAATAATAAGTAATATTTATTGATTACTCGCTTTATTACAATAAAGTAACCAATAGACTGTCAGAAAAGACATTATTATATAATAGTGAAAAAAATGAATGTTTCATCTGTTTTACATCTAATACGACCACATCAATATGTAAAAAATTTTTTTATATTTCTACCATTATTTTTTGGATTAAAAATTACAGATTTTTCTTTATTAATTGATACATTCAGCGCATTTATTGCGTTTTGTTTGGTCGCTAGCGCAATCTATATTTTTAATGATTATCATGATATTGAAGAAGATAAACACCACCCTAAAAAGAGGTATCGTCCATTAGCATCGGGTCAAGTATCTAAACAATTAGCCATCGTAATTATGACTGGTTTATTATGTGCAGGTGTTGGTTTAGCTGCTGTCACTACTGTGAAAGTAGCCTATATTTTTCTTATGTATATTTTGATAAATATCGCTTATACCTTTTATCTTAAGCACATTCCAATAGCTGATGTTTCTACAATAGCAATCGGTTTTATTTTAAGATTATTTGTAGGCGCAACCGTAACTGATACCCATCTATCGATGTGGATTGTTATTATGACATTTTTATTAGCGCTATTTTTGGCCTTGGCAAAGCGCCGCGATGATGTTGTTATCTATTTAGAATCGGGAAAAAAAAATGCGAAAGGTTATGGATGGCTATAACCTGCCTTTTCTTGATGGCGCAATGATGGTAATGAGTGCTGTAGTCATTGTCTCTTATATCAACTATACAACATCCAGTGAGCTTATAAATCGTGAAAACAGTGAATATTTATATCTTACTTCGTTTTTTGTAATTGTTGGTATATTGCGCTATATGAAAATTACTTTCGTTAACAGAGAGAGCGGCTCTCCTACCAAAGTTATTCTACATGATATTTTTATCCAGATAATTCTTGTCGGATGGATTGCTTCATTTGCATGGATTATTTATTGATGCTTCCTATCAAATATATTTTTTTTGCTATAATAGCAATTCTAATTAACCTGCTATTTCAATATCTCAGTTTTAAATTATATATGGGTTTTGGCTCACTTTATATTGCTATGTTTGTCGGCACATTAACTGGGTTAATAGCAAAATACATATTAGATAAAAAATATATTTTTTATCATCATCCCTCTGGAAAAGCTGATGAAGTTAAAAAATTTATCCTTTATTCAATTATGGGGATAATTACGACTGGTATATTTTGGGGGACTGAAGTTGCATTTGATTTAATTTTTTCCTACCCAAATGCAAAATATCTTGGTGCTATTATTGGTTTAAGTATCGGATACATCATTAAGTATTTTTTAGATAGAAAGTATGTTTTTATTGTGCAAAAAGAGATGGAAGTATGAACTTTACCAGCTGGGGGCAATATCCAAATTTAAAAATTAAAGCTGTTACATATTCGTGGAAAAATTTAGCAGAAATTTTCAATGTGAAAAAAACATTTATTCCGTATGGTAATGGTCGTAGCTATGGTGATAGTGCGCTTAATCATTTGGTTTTAAATATGCGTCCACACGACTATTTTAAAAGTTTTAATGAAGAAAGCGGTCTATTGCATGTTGAATCTGGTGTCTTACTATGCGAAATATTAGAGCATTTTGTTCCTAGAGGGTGGTTTTTAAAAGTTACTCCCGGTACTAAGTTGATTACAGTTGGTGGTGCAATTGCATCTGATGTGCATGGTAAAAATCATCATATAATGGGTTGCTTTAGTGAATGTGTGAAAGAGTTTGATATAGTGCTTGCTGGTGGCACTATTGTTACTTGCTCTAAAACGCAGCATGCCGAATTGTTTCACGCAACTTGCGGTGGAATGGGGTTAACCGGTGTAATTGTCAACGCGAAAATATATCTTAAAAAAATTAAATCGCAATTTATTAATCAAACAACAATTAAAAATAAAAACTTAAAAGAAACATTTGAATCGTTTGAAAAATACCGCTCTTCGTCTTATTCCGTTGCTTGGATTGATTGTTTTGCTAAAAAAGAAAATATTGGTCGTTCTCTATTGAAATTGGGCGAATTTGGATGTGATGATAAATTACAATATATTCCCAAAGAAAAAGTCTCAGTCCCTTTAAATTTTCCTAGCTTTATCTTAAATAAAATAAGTATGAGTTTGTTTAATTGGTTTTATTATAAAAAAACAAAAGGAAGAGTAAGTAATAAAGTTGTTGATATTGACTCATTTTTTTACCCACTAGATGCAATAAAGTATTGGAATCGTATTTATGGAAAAAATGGATTTGTTCAATACCAATGTATTCTACCAAAAGAAAAAAGTTTTGATGGGTTAACTGAGATTTTGTCAAAAATATCAAATTCTAAAAGAGGTTCTTTTTTAGCTGTATTAAAACTTTATGGTAAAGCCAATGGTAATTATCTTTCATTTCCAATGGAAGGTTATAGTTTAGCTTTAGACTTTAAAATAGATAAAGGTATTTGGCACTTTCTTAATGAGTTGGATGAAATACTCAAAAAATATGAAGGTAGAGTTTATCTTGCTAAGGATGCGAGAATAACAAAGGAAAATTTTGAACAGGGTTATCCTTTAGTCGATAAATTTAGAACATTTAGAAAAAAAAATCAGATGGATAAAGTTTTTCAGTCATTGCAATCAGAACGATTAGGGATTTGAAGGTATTTTAAATGAGTTATGTATTAATTATTGGTGCCCGTAGTGATATTGCTAAAGCAATTGCTAGAGAGTATGCAAAGCAAGGATATGATTTGTATTTGGCAGCTAGAAATGCAGATAATTTAAAAGGTTTTGCCAACGATATTAATGTAAGAACACAACAGAGTGTAAAATTCATTGAGTTGGATATTTTAAAGTTTGATAGTCACTTTAACTTTTATAGCTCTTTAGTTGAAAAGCCTGTTGGTGTCATATGTGCGGTTGGATATTTGGGGGAACAGAATATTGCCATTAAAGATTTTAGTCAGTCATTAGAAATTATCAATACAAATTATACTGGTATAGTTAGCTTATTAAATATTATTGCGAATGATTTTAAAGAAAGAGGTGATGGTTTTATAATAGGAATCAGTTCCGTCGCCGGAGATAGGGGGAGAAAAAGCAATTATATTTATGGTTCTGCCAAAGCTGCTTTTAGTACTTATCTTTCTGGACTTAGAAACGCATTATATGATTCTAATGTTCATGTTTTAACGGTTAAACCTGGTTTTGTCGATACACAAATGACAAAGAATATGGATTTACCAAAAAAGCTAACTGCACAACCTGAAGAAGTGGCAAAAGATATTTATAATGCACAACAAAAAAAGAAAAATATAATTTATATAAAGTGGTTTTGGAAATGGATAATGCTTGCAATAAAAATAATACCAGAGTGGAGATTTAAGGGGATGGATATATGAATGAAGGAAATTTTAATGGGATATCTTACCCTAATTTAGATAAAATAAAAAATATTTTATTTATAGCTGGAGTTTTGTTTTCTCTGATAACTTTAGTTTTTTTTAGGAAAAATTACTTTTGGGATCTTGAACTATACTCAACTGCAATTAGTGCATTTTTATCTGGTGTAACAGCTTATAGTGAGTTTAATGAGTTAAGGTTTGTATACTCTCCTTATGTTTTAGTTTTTTTTTCATTTTTTGGATCAAATCTCTCATTGTTTTTATTGCTTTTTTATGGTGGCGTATTGCTCTTCCTGCTTAATAATAAATTAACTAAAGAGCTATTTGTTTTTTCAATTATGTCAGCAGGAGCTTTTGTGAATGAATTTTTTATTCACTCTATTATGACAGGAAATTTAACCTTATTTTTACACTTTTTGATTATTGGTATTGCTTCTTGTCAAACTAAAAGAAGCTTGTTTTATTTTTTGATGGTTATATTAATAGCGTCTATAGTTAAACCCTACCTATTAGCCTATTTGATTTTAGGTTTTACTATTTGGACTGACAATAAAAAACAATACTTTTTCTTTTCGTTGTTGACTATAGTTGTTTTTACTATTGTTTTTCTTTCTCAAATGGTATTTACCCCTGAATTATATGATGACTTTATTTTTTCATTACATGCTCAAGCTATTGGTGATTCAGAGCGTGCTGGACGCGATGTAGGATATGCGCCTTACTTCATTTTTGGATATTTTTTCGATAAATATTATGCATTACTCTTTCATGTGATCTTCGTTATATCAATATCTATTCTTGCTTTGTATATATATCGGCTTATATCTAAGCATATTTATTGTGCTATAGATTTGCAAAAAATACTTTTTTTTATGGCTTTAATTGTAATAACATTATTGAATCCACGCATGAAAATTTATGATTTTTGGATCATTTCTTCGGCGGGATTAGGAATTGCATTCACTATAGGGAGATACTTTGATTTATTTACCTTTAAATCTTCTTTAGCCATTCTGTTTCTATTTGGCATGCTACTTATATTTTTGGAGTATATCTTACATATTTCTTATATAAGAGTCGTTCGAATATACTTACCTTTGATTTATACTTTTTTTCTTATTATGTGTTTTCTATATTGGAAAAAGCATCAAGCTGTAAAGTTTAATTTATTTAAATAAAACTATATTGTAATGAAAATTGCCCTTTTTGACTTCGATGGAACTATAACTTCAAGAGATACCTTGTTTGACTTTATTAAGTTTTCAGTGGGTAATCGAAAATACTATTATGGCATAATGCTATTAACTCCTATATTTATTGCTTTTAAGCTGAAGATGATTTCTAACCATACTGCAAAAGAAAAACTGATTTCTTACTTTTTTGCAGGGTATGAGAGAAATAGATTTAAAAATATTTCAGATAACTATTCTAAAAATAGAATTGAAAATATTGTTAAAAAGAAGGCAATTGAAACTATTGTCTGGCATCAACAGCAAGGTCATAAAGTGGTTGTCGTAACAGCATCTATAGAGTGTTGGTTGAAACAGTGGTGCAAAAAAAATAATATTGATTTAATTGGTACAAAATTAGAAGTTAAGAATAATAAAATAACCGGAAGATTTAAAACTAGGAATTGCCATGGAATTGAAAAAGTTAATCGTATTAGAGAAAAGTATAATCTTTCTATGTTCGATGAGATTTATGCTTATGGCGATAGTCGAGGAGATAAAGAAATGCTTGAATTAGCTAACAACGCTTACTTTAAGCCTTTTCAATAATCTGATTTTTATCATCTTATAATTTCAGGCCACTTGAGTTAATGCTTAAGCAATATGAGACTTAAATTTAACTTGTGTTAAAATTGTAAAAATAATTTTGAAAAAAAATGCTTTTTTTTGTATTAGGAGATATGATCTTGCCCTTATTTGACAGACACCTTATTTAATTGGATAAAATATCCGAATAGGTGTTTATATGTCAAAGAAACAAAGAAGAAATTTTACTAAAGAATTCAAAATAGAAGCGGTGAAGCTTGCCAATAGTTCTGATAAAACAATGGAGCAAATAGCAAGAGAGCTAGATATTGCCTCAACCATGCTTTATAACTGGCGTAAAAAGTATGCTGAGCCATTATCCGACACAGTGGAAAAAGACAGTTCGCTAACACCAGAGCAAATCAAGATTAAGCAACTAGAACTGGAAAATGCTCGTTTGCGAGAAGAACGGAACATATTAAAAAAGCCGACAGCATTCTTTGCTAACGAGCCGAAGTGAAGTATGCGTTTATTGAAAAACAACGACTCTTTCATTCGGTTAGCCGATTGTGTCAGATGCTAAGCGTGTCTCGCCACGTATTCATGCACAACTCAAAAGGGAGGGTATCTCTTTGAGTCGTAAACGAGTTGCTCGCATCATGCGAGAGTTAGGGTTAAGAGCTAAAAGTAAACGGCGCTTTAAAGCCACCACGAACAGTCGGCATAACAAGCCTGTTGCTCCCAATTTATTAGCACGTCAGTTTTCACCTATTCGAGCTGATATTGCTTGGGTAGCCGATATTACTTATATATGGACCGATGAAGGATGGCTTTATCTAGCAACGGTGATTGATTTGCACTCACGAAAAATCATAGGTTGGTCGATGTCTGAACGCATGCAAACAAAGCTTGTTCTTGATGCACTGAAAATGGCGATTAAAGCTCGTCAACCACAGCCGAACTTAATTCATCATTCGGATAGAGGTATGCAATATGCCAGTGAAGACTATCAGTCGGTTCTTACGGAAAATGGTATTCGATGCTCGATGAGTGCTAAAGGTGACTGTTATGATAATGCGGTAATGGAAAGTTTTTATCACGCATTAAAATGAGTTGGTGTACCATGAGCGTTATCGAACTCGAGAAAAAGCTAAGCAGAGCATTTTTGATTACATCGAAGTGTTCTATAATCGGCAA
Source organism: Aliikangiella maris (assembly GCF_040719265.1). Classification (NCBI taxonomy): domain Bacteria; kingdom Pseudomonadati; phylum Pseudomonadota; class Gammaproteobacteria; order Oceanospirillales; family Pleioneaceae; genus Aliikangiella; species Aliikangiella maris. The sequence continues at coordinate 183,026 of NZ_JBFDAH010000009.1, forward strand.
CGACTTCACTCAACACTAGGCTATCGATCGCCTGCAGAGTTTGAAGCCGTTGCTTAACAAAGTGTCCGTGAAAATGGATCAAGATCAATAACCGCTGCATAATATTAAGTAGTGGAGTATATCCTATATAGGTAATATTAGGAGTTTTTAAAAATATTATGAATGGAAAAATAAACTACCCACTATTAGTTAGTATAGTTTTTTTATTATGTTTGATGTTAACAATAATTATTAATATTTTGGTTTTAAATGATGGCTTATTTGTCTTTACGTTAGATGACCCCTATATACATATGGCATTAGCAGAAAATATTAAGCTCGGACATTATGGTATTAATGTCAATGAATTTTCTGCTCCTTCTTCAAGTATTTTATGGCCATTTATTATTACACCTTTATCATCGACTCCCTATGGGGTGCTTGTTATAAATCTTTGCTCTACGCTATTTAGTGTTTATATTTTTTCGAAAATTCTAAATTTAACCGTCTATATTAAATATGATTATATTCGAAGCATTTTTTTTTCAATAATTATTATTTCTTTCATACTTGCAACTAATATGGTGGGTTTGGTATTTACAGGTATGGAGCATTCTCTACAACTTTTAATAGTTCTTTTGATTATTTATGGTTTATTGATTGAAATTGAAAAAAATGAAGTCAAGTTTTGGTGGTTAGCTGCAATAGTTGTTGCACCACTAATACGCTATGAATGTATGGCAATTTCTCTAGCAGCCATTATTTATCTCGTAATGTGTAGGCGATTTAATATAGCGAATATTACTTTACTTCTTACAGTTTTATTTATAGGAAGCTTTTCTGTTTTTCTCATATCTTTGGGATTAGATGCTTTTCCAAGCTCAGTAGTGGCAAAGTCACCCATAGTACAAAGTGGAGGAGCATGGACTCATATTTTTTCTAATCTAGAAGCATCAATAAATAATCGCCAAGGTACGATTTTGTTTATTGGAGCTTTAAGTATTCTATCATATTTATGTTGGTTTAAAGATATTAAGAAAAAGAAATTAGCGCTAGTAGCATTAATTGCTGTTCTTCTGCATTTTATTGCAGGGCGTTACGGTTGGTACAATCGGTATGAAATATACATTTTAGCATTTGAAATTACAGTCAACATTTATCTGTTTTTACCTTTAATAGCTAAAGAGATATCAAAGTTAAATAGATTAGATTTAACTTTATTTAAGGTATTGATTTTTGTCGGCGGTATATTTATGGCAGTAGGTGCGCCATACATCTATGGACTATCTACTATTCATATAGCTTCAAATAATATTTATGAACAACAATATCAAATGCATAGATTTGCGGTAGATTTTTATAATAAACCAATCGCTGTAAATGATCTAGGATATGTATCCTACAATAATAATAACTATGTCTTAGACTTATGGGGCTTAGGGTCGCTCAAAGCATTGAATTCTCGATTGAATCCAGATTACTTAAATTGGAAGCAAGATCTAATTAATACTGCAAATGTTAATTTAGTCATGATCTATGATGAATGGTTTAATGATATCCCTTCAGAATGGATTAAAATAGGAGAGCTGCACTTAGGTAAGAAAAAAATTACTCCAGCTTACAGTGAAGTTTCTTTTTATGTGACTAACCAAGAATCATACCAAGGGATATTAGAGAAAATAGTTCTTTTTACTAAAACTTTACCTAATGAGGTATATTTTCAATTCTCAGAAATGAGTAACTAATTTTATATGCTTTCTTTTAATAGAACTTCACAGCTTTAGTTAGACGCTTACGATTAAATATATGACATCGAGAAGATGTCATTTTTTCAAATTAAAGCTAAAAGAAAAGGCGTTCATTGAACGCCTTTTGAATGTTTTTTGTGGAGAATGATATTTACATCATTCCAGGCATTCCGCCCATACCACCCATTCCGCCCATGCCACCCATATCTGGCGCAGAGTCTTCTTTTGGTAACTCAGCTACCATGGCTTCAGTTGTAATCATTAAACCTGAAACTGATGCAGCGTGCTGTAATGCACTGCGTGTTACTTTAGTTGGATCAAGGATACCCATTTCCAGCATATCTCCGTATTCGCCGTTTGCTGCATTGTAACCATAGTTACCTTCACCATTTGCAACATTGTTTAAAACAACAGAAGCTTCTTCACCTGCATTGTTAACAATTTGACGTAATGGAGCATTGATAGCTCTTAATAAAATATGGATACCAGCCGTTTGGTCATCATTGGCGCCAGTTAAAGAGCCAACTTTAGCTGCTGCACGAACTAGCGCAACACCACCACCAGGTACAACACCTTCTTCAACCGCTGCACGAGTTGCGTGTAATGCATCTTCTACGCGGGCTTTTTTCTCTTTCATTTCAACTTCGGTCGCAGCGCCAACTTTGATAACGGCAACACCGCCAGCTAGTTTAGCAACACGCTCTTGTAGCTTTTCACGGTCATAATCTGAAGAAGTTTCTTCGATTTGACGACGAATTTGCTCAACACGGCTTTCAATGTTACCAGCTGCGCCAGCACCATCGATAATGGTTGTATTTTCTTTAGTAATAGAAATTTTCTTGGCTGTACCTAGGCTTTCGATAGTTGCACCTTCCAAGCTTAGACCCACTTCTTCTGAAATGACAGTTGCGCCAGTTAAGATTGCGATATCTTCTAACATGGCTTTACGACGATCGCCGAATCCAGGTGCTTTAACAGCTGCAACTTTTACGATACCGCGCATATTGTTAACAACCAGAGTTGCTAATGCTTCGCCTTCAACGTCTTCAGCAATAATTAATAGTGGCTTGCTGGCTTTTGCAACTGCTTCGAGTACTGGAAGCAAGTCACGGATGTTTGAAATTTTCTTGTCAACAACCAGAATATAAGGTGATTCTAGTTCAACTGACATACTTTCTTGGTTGTTAATGAAATAAGGTGATAAATAACCACGGTCAAACTGCATGCCTTCAACAACGTCGAGTTCGTTTTCTAAGCCTGAACCTTCTTCAACAGTAATAACGCCTTCTTTACCCACTTTTTCCATAGCTGTTGCGATAATTTCGCCAACATCTGCATCAGAGTTGGCAGAAATTGTACCAACTTGCGCAATCGCTTTGCTGTCTTCACAAGGAACTGATAATGCTTTCAGCTCACTAACGATTACTTTAACTGCTTGGTCAATACCACGTTTCAGATCCATTGGGTTCATGCCAGCAGCAACTGATTTTAAGCCTTCATTTAAAATAGCTTGTGAAAGTACAGTAGCAGTTGTTGTTCCGTCTCCTGCAACATCAGAAGTTTGCGAAGCAACTTCTTTTACCATTTGAGCACCCATGTTTTCGAATTTATTCTCTAATTCGATTTCTTTAGCAACAGAAACACCGTCTTTAGTTACGGTTGGTGCACCAAACGATTTTTCTAAAACAACGTTACGGCCTTTAGGACCAAGAGTTACTTTTACTGCATTTGCTAAAATGTTAACACCAGTAACCATTTGTGAGCGAGCGTCATCACCAAATCTTACATCTTTAGCCATTATTTGTATCCTCTATCAAAATTAAGTTCTATTGTAAGTGGTTACTTACTCTATGATTCCCATGATGTCGTCTTCGCGCATCACTAATAATTCTTCACCGTCAACTTTCACTTCGTTGCCAGCATATTTACCAAATAAAACTTTATCGCCAACCTTGACATCAAGAGAGCGAGTTTCACCATTGTCTAAGTGTTTACCATTACCAACCGCCAGAATTTCACCACGGCTTGGTTTTTCCTTCGCATTATCAGGAATAACGATACCGCCAGCTGTTGTTGTTTCATCTTCCAGGCGTTTTACTAAAACGCGATCATGTAAAGGACGTATGCTCATTGATTGTTCTCCTAAATGAATGAATCAATATTAATTGTAAATTTATTCGCCGGACTATATGGGGGCGAATTTTTAGCACTCAACCCTTGAGAGTGCTAATTTTCAAATTTTTTTATTCATTGGGAGACTTTTTGGTTAGGTGATATGAAAATCGGCACATTTACAAGGGATAATCGAAATGGCTATTGTTTATCCAGCAACTGTGTGATTTTTAATAATCCAGATTGGATATCAGGATAATTCGTTAATTTGTCATCAATTTTGTTTTAATTACGGTATCTCTTGTTAACTAATCTTGATAAGATTTTGGATCAAGTTTGAGTTATGTTTATCGATTCAGGGAAAACCATTGCTCGTTCGACCCTTAATATACAAAGGCCCGGTAGATCACCTCAGCCAACACTTCGATAAAATAAGGCTGTTCGAAGGGATCCAGGTGCTGCTTGACGATGCGTTGATGGATTGGCAATACCGACAAGATGAAGATTTAATCAGAGGAATCTTTTTCGATATGGGGCGGCCAGTCAAAACTCAATTAATGTGGCCAATTAAAGATGTGCGCCAGACCGTCAACTGTAGCTGTGATGCGGCTAAAAAAGAAGAGTCTGTCTGTCGACATGCCGCTGCTCTTGCTATTGAGAGCAAGGTTCGGCTTGAGCGTTTACCACCGCCTGTCAAATCGACAGAAAATTATCAATCAGAATATCACTATTTAAAACGCTGGTGTAAACGCCAGGTTTGTGACCCATTTCCTAATATGGCAAGGCATCGGGTTGTTTACCTGCTCGATCATGATAACAGTGGATTTAGTGTATCAATCCATAAAGCCTATTTAACCACTCAAAATGAGTTTAAGCGTAAAGCAGAACTGGATTGGTCATTAATGGAAAAGGCTAAACTTCCTAAGTTTGTCAGTCTTACAGATCAGGAAATACTAGTTGAAATTGGACGATTAATTAAACAACATAGCGAGATGGTGATTAATTCAAATCAACTTCGTTTAGTTTTTCCTGATTGTGAGGCACTGTTAAAAAAAATCATTCTTTCTACTCGCTGTTTTTGGCGTAGTTGCCATAGGCACTCATTACTTTGGGAAAAGACCACACACAAAAACAGTGAGAAGCTCGAAATTACCCCTAACGTCAGTCTGGATAAAGCCAAAAGCAAAATTTTATACTTTGACCAGCAGAAAGGCTACAATGCCCCCTTGATAGAACTTCTACTCAAAGCTGAAACAATCAGCCCTGTTTTAACCATATCTAGCGAGCAAACCTATTTACCCTGGTATCATGCTTCATTTCAAGACAATACTATTATACAACTGCATTTTGCACAGATTGCCTTTCAGGTTGATGAGCAGCTTATTGGTTTACAGGAAATACTCGATAGTGGCCTCTCAATTAATCAACCGCAACAGGCAATCTGCTTAGAAAAAATAGCTGCTTTTGTCCATCAGGTTGATGGCATTCCAGGTATCGCCAGTCATTTTGAAAGGCCCGTTAGTCAACACTTTAACTTAGTCGATCGATATTTAGAAGGTGACTTATCTCATTGGTTTGTGCTGTTTCGTGGATTACAGTGTGAAGGATGGCGAATTAGATTTGATGATAATTTCGAGCTAAATCAAAAGCGAGTGGATGATTGGTATACTAAAGTGACCTTGGCCGAGCAATCGGAACAACCAAACTGGTTTGAGCTTGAAGTTGGGGTAAGTGTTAATGGACAATCGATTAACATATTACCCTATATTGTAAAAATGCTCGATCAGGAACAGTGGGTTGTCAGCGAGTTTATTAAAGATTGCATCATTCAACTTGATGATGGTACAAAAATAAAAATTGCCACCGACCGTTTGCAAAATATTATTAATAATTTAATTGAATTATCTGAAAAATCGCCACTTAATATCAATCAACGGCTGAAGCTTTCACTGAATCAATACTCAAGAATTAACTTGTTAGAACAAACTCTCGGTACGGATTCAGAGTGGGTCGATGCACAGTGGCTGAAAGAAAAAGCATTAAAACTGCAATCAATTAAATGTTTGAAAAAAGTTCAATCACCGCAAAATCTTAAGGCTAAACTCAGAGACTATCAACTGGATGGTGTCAGTTGGCTACAATTTCTGCGTCAGGAAAGTCTGGGGGGGGTTCTTGCTGATGATATGGGACTTGGTAAAACCATTCAAACACTTGCACACTTGCAAATAGAAAAAAATCAAGAGCGATTTCAAAAGCCTGTTTTAATTGTTGCGCCAACGAGTCTACTCGGTAATTGGCAAACCGAAATAAAGCGCTTTACACCTGAGCTCAACGTTTTAGTCTGGTCAGGAGTAAAACGTAAAAGCCTGCATGACGAATTACACAATACTGATATTATCATCACCAGTTATGGCGTATTACTGAGAGATTTTGAACAACTTAACCAACTAGATTTGTACTATTTAATTTTAGATGAAGCGCAAACCATTAAAAACTCACGCAGCAAAATTGCCAGAGTTGTATATCATATGCGCGCAACCTATCGTCTTTGTTTAACTGGAACTCCGCTGGAAAATCACTTGGGTGAACTTTGGTCATTATTTAATTTTTTGATGCCAGGATTTTTAGGAAAAGAATCCCAATTTAAAAAGCTTTTTCGACAACCTATCGAAAAAGATAATGATTTAATTCGTCAAAAAATTCTGGCACAGCGAATAGGTCCATTCATGTTGAGACGAACTAAAACAAAAGTTGCCGCCGACTTGCCGGATAAAACAATTATTGATGAGTATATTGGTTTAACAGATAATCAAACAGATTTGTATGAAACGATTCGAATGAGTATGCTTGAAGAGGTGCAAACTGCATTGGCTAATTCTGGGTTAAGTAAAAATAAAATTTTAATTGGTCAGGCTTTATTAAGACTCAGACAAATTTGCTGTCACCCTGCATTAATTCATTTGGGACAAAGCCAAAAACACTGGAAACATTCTGCAAAACTTAAGTGGCTTTCGCTAAAAGTGCCCGAGATGATCGAAAATAATCAAAAAATTCTGATTTTTTCATCGTTTACCAGCATGCTAGATTTAATCGCTGAACTATTAGATGAGTTAAGTATTGAGTATTTGACTTTGACCGGTAAAACGCAAAATAGAGGGGAAATTGTTGACCGCTTTCAACAAGGTAAAATTCCAGTATTTCTAATCAGTTTAAAAGCAGGCGGTGCCGGACTTAACTTAACGCAAGCCGATACTGTTATTCATGTCGATCCCTGGTGGAATCCCGCAGCAGAAAATCAAGCGAGTGATAGGGCGCATCGTATTGGCCAAAATAAACCAGTATTTATTTATAAATTAATCAGCCGTGGTACAGTTGAAGAAAAAATCTATATGATGCAACAAAAGAAGTCTCAATTAGCCGAACACATTTATCGTAATCAAGCGACACAAGACATCTTTAATCAAGCAAACTGGCAAACGCTATTAGCACCGTTAGAAAATTAAGCGCCTTGATTATTACGTTAAATAACTCAGCCAATTATTTTAAACTGTTTGAAAAAACGATTAATTATAAATAATTTCCTGACGAATTAGCATTTCAATTTCGAATAATGAAAGCGGTTTTGAATAATAATAGCCTTGGCCAACCTGAGCACCCGCGTTGCGTAAAAATTCTAACTGTTCCTTAGTTTCAATGCCTTCGGCAACCGTCTTAAGCTTGAGTGATTTTGCGAGTGAAATTATTGTACGAATAATTGCTTCATCATTACTGCTTTCACCGACTTTTGAAACAAAACTACGATCAATTTTCAGCTTTTTAATAGGTAGCTGACTTAAGTAGCGCAAAGAAGAGTAGCCTGTACCAAAATCATCGAGCGCCAGCTCAATTCCTTTTTGAGCAAGTTTTTCAAATAATGATTGCACACGACTAGTGTCTTCCATTAAAACACTTTCGGTTAATTCAAACTCTAATAAATTTGGGTTGATAGGGTATCTTACCAAAAGCTCATCAAGAAAGTGAATTAGCTCGTAATGATGTAAATGTCTGGCTGATAAATTCAGGGCCATACCAATATGTAGCCCACTTTCATGCCAGGCAGATAAATTAGAAAGCGCTTGAGTTAAAAGTTTTTCCGACATGGTAATTATTAGTCCTAGCTCTTCAGCTAAAGGAATAAATTCAGTCGGTGGTATTTCCTCACCTGAAGCAGTTCGCCAACGTGCTAGGCCTTCCATGCCTTTTATTTGCCCGGTTAGTATATCGTACTGTGGTTGGTAGACCAGGTAAAACTCATCGTTCAACAAACCTTCTCTGAGTTTATTTTCCAGCATCAATCGGTTATGAGCAGTCAGGTTCATAGTGATTTCATAAAATTGAAAATTATTTCTGCCCGCTTTTTTGGCATGATACATAGCAATATCTGCATGTTTTAATAATTGCTCAGGATTTTCGCCATCATTGGGATAAATCGAAATACCAATACTGGGTGAAATAGCAATCTGATTTTCATTTAACCGAATGGGTTCTTTCATTTTTTCAATGACATCTTGTGCCACATGACTGATAGCGCTGAGATCTTGAAGATCTTCAAGTACAATGACGAATTCATCTCCACCGATTCGAGCAACGGTGTCATCTTCGCGAACAGCTCTAAATAATATACGGGCAACTTTTGAAAGTAATAAATCACCAATATCATGGCCCAGTGTATCGTTAATTCGTTTAAATCGATCAAGATCAACAAATAAAATCGCAATAGATTTGTTTTTTCTGCGACAATGATCAATGGCATGTTTTACCCGATCGAGTAACAGTGTGCGATTAGGTAAACCGGTTAATAAATCGTAGTTGGCCAATTTTCGTAATTCTGCTTCGGCGGCTTTTTGTTTACTAATATCGGTTAATGCAAACACGTAGTTTTCTTGTCGAAAACCAATAGTAAAACTTGAAGCATTAATGATGACTGGAATTTCGCGATAATTTTTCAGAATCAAGTTGCCTTCACTTTCCCAGTGTGAGCCCGCTTCAATATTTTTAAAAATCTTATCAATAAGTTTGTCACTGCCATTATTATCAATAATAAAATCGACCTTATTACCAATGGTTTCATTCACTGTTTTATTGGTTTTTTTATAAAAGGACTGATTAGCTGCAATTAAATTCCGATACTCATCTAATACAAAAACAATATCACGAGTATTTTCAAAGGCTTTAGAATAAAGACGCATTCTATCTCTATCGCGTTTGCTTTTGGTAATATTTGTATAGGTACCAGTAACACGAATGGCTCGATTTTTAATATTTCGTTTAGAGACTGTTGCCATATCACGATACCAGATCCAATTGTCAGAATTATTTTTCATACGATATACGTGATTAAATACGGCTTTTCCTTGTGCGAGAAATGTTTCCCAAGCTTCCTTAAATTCTTCTCTGTCTTCTGGATGAATTGCTCCCATGCGATCATTAAATGGAATAATTTCATTGTTCTTATGAGCAAGACGCGGCTCGTAAATCGAGTTGTCATCTGCATGCCAATCCCACAAACCACTGTTGCTACCTTGTAAAGCTAAATTAAGGCGCTCTTCACTATGTTTTAATTTTTGGTGTGCAATCTCGCGTGCGCGATTTCTAATGCGTAATCGATGAAAATAAATTGATGCAATAATCGTAATGATCAATAAATAAGTTAAATAAGCTGTCGTAGAAAGCCAGGGAGCAGGTTTAGTAAGAATTGTTAGTTGTGTCGGCGGTGATTCTTCGCCCGTTTCATAATCAATAGCACTAATATTAATAACGGCTTTACCGGGGTTAAATGAAGCTAAAAAAAGCTCACTTTCTTCCAGTGTTGTCGGTTGAATAGAAGAAACGCCTTCTATCCAGTATTTATATTTTACTTGTTTTGGCTTGTCAAATAGTAGTGCAGAAAACTCCAGTTTTAACCCAAAATCATCATGCGCCATGGTTATTTTATGATTATCGAAGCCGGAATAAAGGTAATCGATGGGTTTGGTAATTAGTGAAACCCCCGTAATATGTGTCGATATTTTTCTAGACTTGCGGTTGATCAATTTATTTGGTGAAAATCTTACCGCACCTTTGACACTTCCGAGAAAAACATTATCTTCATCAAGCACTAGTTTGGTTTTTCCATTAAATTCACTGGTAGCAAAGCCATCCTTACTGTTAAATAAGCGTGCTTGATAATTTAGCTTATTAATTCTCAATAATCCATTGTTCGCGGTAAACCAAAGATTTCCGTGCTTGTCAGGAAAGATATCCATCGCTGTGTTTACACCAAGTTCTTCTTCGCTGAAAAATTTAATTTCTTTTCCGGTTTCTGCATCAAGCACAAAAATACCAAAGTTTGAGTAAGTTACCCAAAGTTTGTTGCCATCACGATATAGATCAGCAGGCCCTGTCATAGAGCTTTTGTTTTGTGATAGTGAATGAAATGGTGTTATCAGGCCCGTATCAAATGAATACTTGACTAGTCGATCAACACCTGCCAAAAAATAAGTATTTCGTTTTCCAGTAGCTGTTGAGAAAACATCAAATAATTCAGCTCTTATATCTCCTTTGGTTTCAGTCGATTCAACCAAATTTAGTTTTTGGATATGAATATTATAAAGATACATACCTGTATCATTAAAAAGTACCAGCGTTTCTTGGTTGATAAAATAGATACTATAGATGGGCTTTTTAAATAACGTTTTTAATTCTTCTGGAAAAACTTTATTTACTTCTTTTAATGATTGAGAATCAAATACACGAATTCCATAGGCAGTGTTTAACCAAAGCTCATTTTGATTTTTTACCATGGAAAAAATAGTACTATCACTATAAGTTGCTTTTTCGTCTTTGTTAAATAATAGCTGGGTTACCTGACCAGTATTTTCGTCGACTTTATTTAAACCATTCTGAGTACCAATCCAAATCGTATCTTTATTCGTTCGAGTGATTGAAAAAACGACATCGTTTGTTAATTGGTAGCCACTCTGATTACCTGTCCAGTAATAAGCACTGATTGCATCATTGGGACGCCATTTAAATACCCCATCAGACTTAGAGCCAAACCACAGATTTCCCTCATTATCTTCAATCATTGCAACGATATCATCGTCACTGGTATTAAACTTTGTATCCGAATATTTAAAAATAAATTCCAGTTGTCCATTTTTAAAAAGTTTATATAAGCCTTGATCTGTTGCTAAATAATAAAAATCATTTTTTTCAATGATTTTCCAAATATTTAAGTCAGAAACTATTTTTCTGCCCGAATATTGTTCGTTATCAGCCATTGTGATGGCTTTGGGATCGATTTCATATAATCCAGCAACGGTACCAACAAGTATTTTTCCATGCTGATTTTTATGCAAATATTTGACGTTTATCTGATCTTTGTGTTGTGGTTCCTGATCAGTATGCAAAACTCTATGGGTTTTATTATTTTGCAAATTCAGTGCAAAAAGTTCATTTGAAGTTGCAATCAGCAAATAATCTTCGACTAAGAGTAAATGCCGAATTGAGTGCTCATAATTCTCATTTTTAAACAATGAATTTAAGGGCAAAATAAAGTGAAAAGTATTGGACTGTCGATCGAAATAAAAAATTTCCTGATAGGTGGCGAACCAGATATTACTGTGTTCATCTTCGACCGCACGATTAAACATGGCAAATTCCAGTTTATAATCATCGGGCGCAATAAGTTTCACCGGGATCAACTGGTTTTTTTCTTTATCAAGGTAGTAATTATTTTCGGGTGCCACACCTAGCCAGATTAACCCAAAAGAATCTTCAAATGCCATTTCAATATAGTGATTTGTCAGAATATTGTCAGGACTGGGAATATTGGTTACGCGATAACCATCAAATCGGTTAATGCCTTGCAGGGTATTAATCCAGATATAGCCTTGGCTATCTTGCATCAAGCCAATAATTTCGCTCTGGTTTAACCCTTGATCAGTATCAATTTGGGTTAGATTAACAGTGGTATAGGCGAATAATTTGCTACAAGTAACAAATAGAAAAAGCATCAATATATGCTTGAGATTTACCCGCATCGGCCACAAAAAAATCAAGGAATTATAATTAGTTAAATTATAGCAACTAAACACCAGGTTGTTGGGTCCTTATCGCTAATCAGTTGAGTCGCTTTTCTTTTCTTCAAACTCGCCCTCAATGGTACGATTAGAGGATGATTCTTGAATATTAGATTTTTTTGATGTATGGCTTGGTGTTTGTTTTGTGAAAACTGTATATTGAGTACTAAAATGAGCCTGGTGGCTTTCTCCAGAAACGATTCTTTGTGACCATCTGTTGTACAAATAATGACTTACTGCAATTCTAACCATGGGAATCATGAGTAAAAAACCGATTGCATCGGTAACAAATCCGGGGGTTAATAATAGCCCGCCAGCAAAAAGTAGTTGTGCTGCGGACGCCATTTCTTGAGCTGGTATCTGACCCTGTGTTAATTTATTTTGAATTTCAAACCAGGTTTTTAAGCCTTGTTGTTTGAGTAGGTGGACACCTAAAACGGCAGTAAACAAAATGATAATCAAGGTGGGGGCTAGACCCAGCAGATCGCCAACCTGGATAAAAACGCCAATTTCAATTATCGGGACAATAATAAAAACGATAAGCAGTATCTTCAATGGATATCCTTTAGGTTCATTGTGTCTGGTTTATTGATTGAACAGTATCTGATAAATTAATAGTAATTAAATCATAATCCTTTAACATTAAATAATACCATATGCACAAAATTCAAGGTTGGTTCATATCATCGTACCTTAGGGCTAGATTTTAACCTGACCGAGTTGATTTTTAACTATGCTATTATTCACACAATAATTGGTAAATATTGGGAATTTAAGATAAATTTGCCGACTGTGTTGGCAGTTTTTATGATTAAAGCTTTCATTCCTACCTATAATTGATAAAGTAATTAGTAATCGCAGCGAAAAATAATATCCAATGTCAGACAGTCAAATAACGAGTGAAGTCAGTCAACAGTTTTTACGCCGAACCCCAGTAAAGCTACGTCAGTTTTCACGCTTGCTAAATGATATGTTAACTCAAAAAATTGAGCCATTGAGAGTTAAGGCGTTGCTTTCACAGGTAAATAAAACTCGTGAATCCTGTCTGGCTCATCAATATGACAATACTGCCAAGCTGCTAAATCAGTTATTAAGCCAGTTGTCACTAAGTGATGAAGCACTCGAAACTCAGCGCCCATTGTTAAAGCGTTTGTCAATAAAGCTACAAGAACACTCTGAAAAGCTTGAACTCGGTGTAAGACCTGAAAAAGCATCATTGCATGATAAACAAAAAGTGATGCAGCCTGGAAATCTGCCTGTTGAACAAACAGATAATTCCGCTGACTCTACTAACCAACAAACTAAACAAGAATCGGCCGAATCCGACCAGACAGAAAGTCCAGATAAGACCGTTACCGAGACCTCTGATACAGAAAAAGACAGCACAATCGGTGAATCTTCAAAGCGACAGACATCTATGTCTATTCTGAGTGAACATAGGGTTTTGCTCGAAAAAAATACCGTAATTTTTGCTGATGCTGACCCACAGCGATTTCATTTGATACAACAGCAGTTCGAGTCGCTTGGCGTTGATGTCAAATTTACCGAGTCATTGGGCACCGCAAAGCAGTGGGCGATAGAGGACCCCGGAAGTGTGATTATTGCTTCACTCAATTTAGCCGACACCAACGAGCAGTTAAGTGACGATGAGGTTGAGCAGGTTCGTATGCCTCTCATATTTACTGCTGAAAGAGATAATCAACAAGAGCGATTACGTGGACTGCGCAGTGGCGGTACCGGATTTTTAGTTGAGCCTGTTTCCATTTCGGGATTATTAGAACAAATTGAGCAACAGACCGAAACTCAAGAAGATACGCCTTATCGTGTATTAATTATGGAAGACTCAAAAGCGCAGGCACGTTTTTACGAAAAAGTGCTGTCTAAAGGGCATTTCGACGTAAGAATCGTCACAGATCCCACCGTATTGTTTGATGCACTCAGAGGATTTGAGCCCGAAACTATATTAATGGACATGCAAATGCCAACCTGCTCGGGAATTGAGCTGACGCGTATTATTCGACAAATTCCCCGATTCACTTACCTGCCGATTATTTTTTTGTCAGCGGAAGAAAGCAACAGTAAGCAAAATCAGGCGTTATTAGCCGGCGGTACGTCATTTATTGTAAAGCCTGTGGACAAAGAGCAGCTGATGTTTTTAGCCGGGCTATATACCAAACGCTTTCGTTTGCTTAATCCACAAATTGGTGTTAATCCAGATACTGGATTACCTTACAGTGCTGAGTTTAAAAGAAATATTTCAATAGAGTCTGCACGTACTTCACGCAATGGTCGAAATATTGCTTTGGCCGTTATTCAACTTGATGGTGCGGATGAATTAATTAAAGCCGCGAATTACTCCGCAATCAACATTGGCGTATCGCAATTAGCGTTACTATTAAAAAAGCGGCTTAGAAAAACCGATATTATTGGTCATCTCGAAACTGGTCAATTGGGAGTGATACTTTCGACGGGTTCGCCAGCAGATTGGAAAAGTATTATGGATGAAGTTCGGTTACACTTTGCCGAATTACCTTTCCACTGGCACGATGAGCAGCAAAAACTGACGATCAGTATAGGGCTTGCAGTCTTATCAATTGATTGGGATGCTCATCGATGGTTTGAATTGGCGCGCAACAATTTGCATACTGCCATGGCTAATGGCGGTGACCAGATTCATACGAATTAAGTCATAGAAAAGTTGTATAAAAAAGATGTTATAAGAAAAAATTTAGTTAATTTGCAACAAACCCTGTCGAATGACGTCAAAATAATGCTCATTGCAAGATGAATGATGCTATCATCTGGCTGAGTATTGAAGCTTAAATTTTAATCTGTTTTATTTAAGCCTGTTAACTGACGTAAATACTGTTTAATCAAACTGACAAGAATTAATATGATGAAGCCTGTTAATCCACAAAAAGCTGCAAATCCTTCTATATTGGCACTATTTTTAATGCTGTTGAGCTTTTTTAGTAGTCCGTTTACCTCACTTCAAGCCGAAGAAGCTGATTTGTCACAATTATTTGCGGCACAGTCAGATTTCTTAAAAGTTGACGATGCATTTAAGCTCGATACTGAAATTATCGATAATGAAATTATAGCGCGTTTTACCATTGCACAAGAGTACTATATGTATCGTAGTCGGTTCGCTTTTTCGGCAAACGGGGCAACATTAGGTGAAGCCTATATTCCCGCAGGTAAGAAAAAAGTCGATGAATATTTAGGAAATGTTGAAGTTTATTATCGGCATGTCGAAATCAGCATTCCATTTAAAGCGCATCAAAATGAATTTGACTTTAATATCACCTTTCAAGGGTGTGCTGAAGCCGGTCTATGTTATCCACCAGAAGAAAAGCAGCTGAAGCTGTTTGCGGCTAATATCGTGCCCAAGGTTGAAAAAGGTGTCACTACCGCTGCAGTTAATCAAACAAAAGTTGAGCAAGCAAACAGTCAATCGGTCTTAGTAAAAAAAAACACTTTAAATTCTGAAAATGACGAAGTCTTTGTTCCTGAACAAGAAAAAGTAGTTAATTTTTTAACCGATAAAAGCTTAATTGAAATTATTTTTTATTTTATTTTGTTAGGTATCGGTTTAGCTTTTACACCATGTGTTTTACCCATGGTTCCTATTTTATCAAGTATTATTGTTGGACAGGGTAAAGATGCAACTACCCAGCGCTCATTTTCCTTGTCGCTGGTCTATACACAATCAATGGCAATTCCCTATGCAATAATGGGGATTATTGTCGGTATGCTCGGTGGCTCATTAAGCAATACTTTACAACAACCCATTTTTATTTTGGTGGCAGCATTTATTTTTGTTTTATTATCGTTTTCAATGTTTGGTTTTTACGAATTGCAATTACCGAGCAGCCTGCAAAATAAATTGAATCAAATATCTAACAGCCAAAAAGGCGGCTCATATTGGGGCGCTGGTGTAATGGGATTTTTGTCGGCTCTAGTTGTTTCACCTTGTGTCACTGTTCCTTTAGCTGGAGTGTTAATTTACATTACCCAAACCGGTGATTCTGTGATTGGCGGTGTTGCGCTTTATTCTTTAGCCGTTGGTATGGGCATTCCACTTTTACTGGTTGGGGTCGGTGGACATAAATTATTACCCAAAAGTGGCCAGTGGATGAACGCAGTAAAAGCAGCATTTGGTGTTGGAATGTTAGGTATGGCACTCTATATTTCTAAGCATCTCATCCCTGGGCCTATATATTTACTCGCCTGGTCAATTTTACTCATAGTCTCTTCGATTTATCTTGGCGCATTGAGCGCGGTAACAACCAATATACAAAAATTCTGGAAAGGAATCGGCTTAGTTTTATTCATCTATGGCATCATATTAATTATCGGTGCATCACTAGGTAATGGACGTTTATTAGCACCACTAGAAAATATTAATGTGGCAGGCTTATCAAGTAATAGTGCAACTACCCATTTAAATGCAACAGCTTCTAGCAGTATTCATGATCGATTTATATCCGTAAAAACGATCGAAGATGTTCAGATGCAAATTAAAAATGCAAATGCCCAAGGCCAATCAGTCATGCTGGATTTCTTTGCAGAAAGCTGTACCGCCTGTTATGAATTTGCCGAAAAAACTTTTCCCGATCCTCGTGTTGAAGTTGCGCTTAAAAACAGTGTGCTAATTCAAGCTGATGTTACTGCCAATGATGCGGCCGATAAAGCTTTAATGGCACATTATGATGTTCGCGGATTACCAAGTATTCTCTTTTTCGATAAACAAGGACAAGAAGAGCCTCGCCTGCGCGCCATCGGATTTGAAAAAGCTGATGTTTTTGTACAAAGAATTAATGCTGCTTTTAAGTAGAGAGTCCAATAAATAGTTTATATTGGTTTTTGTCGAAATAATTATTCAAATAATGTTCAGATGCTTTTTCAATTCGAAAGAGTATATAAAATGATAAAAAGATATATACTGATATCCTTTGGTTTGTGCTCTAATATAGCTAAATAGGTTTATAGTGGCATAATAACCAAATGACTTATCCAACCGAATTTTGCCGACATGTTCTGGCTTATAAAAAGAAACACGCCTTAACTTTTGAGGAAACTAGCTCACATTTTGATATTTCAATACGAAGCCTGCTTCGTTGGAATAAAAAAGTTGAGCCTTGTGCGAAAAAAACAGGCCGAGTATAAAGTTTTGCCTGGAGACATTGAAAAAAGATGTTGAGGACTTTCCCGATGACTATCAATGGGAACATGCTAAGCGTTTTGGTGTATCACAACCCACTATTCACGATGCCTTAAAACGACTGAACAAAAGCTATAAAAAAACGCTATCACACCCTAAAGCAGATGAAACTAAGCGTACGCTATTCCAGCAACAACTTAAGCAATATGAACAAGCTGGTAAGCCTATTGTTTATTTGGATGAAAGTGGTTTTAGCCAATCCGCACCGCGTACTCATGGTTATGCGGATAAAGGTAAACGCTGCTACGGTATTCACAATTGGTATGCTAAAGGTCGTGTTAATACGATTGGTGCAATTATCAGAAACACATTTGTTACCTTGAGTTTATTTACCGGAAGTATTAATACCGATGTTTTTCATGCCAGGATAACTCAGGATTTATTACCCAAGGTGCCAACTGATGCGGTGATTGTGATGGACAATGCGACGTTTTCATAAACGTAAAGACATTTGTCAGGCTATTGAAAAAAGAGGATGTATTTTACAGTGGCTACCACCTTATAGTCCTGATTTAAATCCTCTTGAAAAGAAATGGGCACAAGCTAAAGCCATCAGGCGAAAGAAACACTGCTCCGTTGATGAGCTATTTCAACAACAAACTCTTTATGACAAAATAAACTGATCCAGCTATAATAGCTTCCTCTTAATTTGTTCAGCCAATTAAAGACCGGCCAATTAAAGACAGTCACTTTACAGTCAATCACCTACATAGTCGTCCCTGAAAAACAGCTTAACACTCTGAAATTTAATAAAAAATCTCTAATTAATAACTCACTTTTCGACCAGAAATGTTAAAATACGCCATCACTTCCTGGTCGA
>NZ_JBFDAH010000090.1:0-1853 GCF_040719265.1 Aliikangiella maris
ATAAAACTCGGCCGATTAAAATTGCCAGTGGTCGAACGGTGACATTTAATCTATCCGGTTATCACATTGCCTTTAAAGATAGCATCATTAAAAATCCCGTTTCTTATAAAAACTTTGGACCTAATGTTAATATTTATTCTAACGCTGTGTTTGAAAAACATCTTTCTTTAATATATGCCAATAAATGGCTAGTTGAGCGCTATAAAGGAAAGAATAAGTATCTAGGAAGTATGAAAGTTGTAATTGAAACATATTGGCGCCCAAACAAGAATTTACTATTTAACTTTATCCATCTTAATCAATTTTCTGATGAGTTAATAAATAGCTTCTATAAATTAACCACTAAAAATATAAACGATAAATTTTCAATGTTAAATGAAAAATATAAGGTCGTAACGGTAAACTCAATTACTTGGTTGGTGAAAGATATTTATAAGCACAATTATTTATTTGAAAGAAGGTATCTAACTATAATGAATGAAAGTGTCGTGTTAGATATTGAATTTGGTCGCTGGACAGATCTTCCTTACTATTCAAAAAAAATTAGTAAAAGCGATATAATAGAAAACTGGAATCAAGCAGAGAAAGCCTTTATGAAGAATTTTGAAATTGAACTAACGGAAGAATTTCTCTCATTTCAAAAAGAATTTTGGCAGACCTATGAGGGAAAAGTTTATGAGGGGTTTGATGAGGTTGTGATTGGTGTGAAAGCAGGTGAAACACCACCGCCGCGTTTGCCTTTGTAGTACATTGACTAAATTATAGAATATTCATTACTATTTAATTCTTATACCTTGGACGATTTAAAACCCATTCACTGGAAACCCAAAATCTCGCTGCTAGTCGGTGGGATTGTGGGATTTTATTTGGCTAATGGCAGTGATTGGTGGGTTTTAGTTGTCACTGTGNCTGGAAACCCAAAATCTCGCTGCTAGTCGGTGGGATTGTGGGATTTTATTTGGCTAATGGCAGTGATTGGTGGGTTTTAGTTGTCACTGTGATGGGGTGTTTTTTAGTCTGTCAGGTGCTAATGAACATTTTATATAATCAATTTACTGATGAATTCAGGAACGCCAATCATCAATTTGCAATGAAGCAATTTGAACAGGAAGCGTTTAAAGGGATGAAGCGACGCTGGATAGCTTTTATTGAGCGGCGTAAAGATTTAAAAGATTATGATAACGACCCTTATAAAACTCGGCCGATTAAAATTGCCAGTGGTCGAACGGTGACATTTAATCTATCCGGTTATCACATTGCCTTTAAAGATAGCATCATTAAAAATCCCGTTTCTTATAAAAGCTTTGGACCTAATGTTAATATTTATTCTGACGCTGTGTTTGAGCGTTATTATTCCTTTCTTTACGCCAACCGTTGGCGAACAGAACGTTACATCGGAAAAAATAAAGAGGTAGGAAGTGTTAAAGTTATTGTTGGAACTTATTGGAGACCATATAAAGATTTAACACTCAATTTCACTAGAATTAATCAGTTTCTTGATGAAATAATTGAGCATAATTATAAATTAAAAACTAAAAATGAAAATCAAGCTTTTTCATTGCTAGAGGATAGCTATAAGGTTATTAAGAAAAACTCAGTTATTTGGTTAGTAAAAGATATTTATAAATATTTCAATTTAAAGCGTCGTATTTTTCAGACAGTATTAAGTGAACAATTAGTGCTGAATATTGAGTTTACTCGCTCTACTTTTTCACTTAGTGGGCCAAGCGCAATTGGCGAGTGCGACATGATAGAAAACTGGAATCAAGCCGAAAAAGCCTTTATGGAAAATTTTGAAATTGAGCTAACGGAAGAATTTCTCTCATTTCAAAAAGAATTTTGGCAGACCTATG
>NZ_JBFDAH010000091.1:0-1842 GCF_040719265.1 Aliikangiella maris
CTACAGAAAAATTAAGTTTCCCGAATTCACGTTATAAAGAAGAATTGAGTGATGATGTTAATTTGGCTGAAAAGGATTGAATGGTTCGACATTAATGTGGGAAATCACAATAGTGTCATGTGCTGAGAGTAAAAGAGTTATTGAGGTAAAGTCACTTGAAAAACTTATAGAAAATGAAGAAAAATTTTTTGAAAAAAACTGATGGTCGAAGGGTATTTTTCCTTTGATGATTTTGGGGAGCATTTATTATTTAGTTCTAACTCAGATTTCGTAGAGTTTAAACTAGAGCATTCCATAGCTGTAATATTCAAAAAATCAAATGTTTCTCAAGCAATTTCTGCTTGTAACAGCAAATTAATCAAATTATCAGGAGTAGGGAAAAAACTCACAGAATTTGAAGGATATATTCCAAATAAGAATGTTGGATCCAGCTTCTTATTGTTAGTGGAGAATTTTGAATCTAGTAAATGCAACAACACTGAACGGGGACAGCCCTAACTTTTAATAATTGGAACTACTAATATGAAGGTTTTGACTTTTTTCTGTATTGCACCAATGGAGGAAGTGGTGGAGAGAGTGAATCAAATCCTTTAGCTGAAGATCGAGCGGCTGGTCGAGTAGTTACGGTAATAGGACAAAGGCCTAGTTCTGAAGAAAGAGCAGCTTATCGGCAGGAGCAATTTAGAAAGGCTGAAGCGCAACATAATAGAATGATGCTGCTAATTAACCAGTTGACTGAAAGAAGTTTACTTCATTGGCCTACGAATAATTCTGTCGTAACTTCAAATTGGGGCCCAAGGACTCTTAATGGCAAGCCTGATTTTCATAAAGGTGTCGATATCCGAGCAGCCAATGGAGAACCGATATACTCTGTTTCAGGCGGTAAGGTTATTAGCACAAAGGGCTACGGGAATATAAATCAAGTATTTATTAGAGACGATGCAGGTGGTGTGCACGGCTACGCAAATGTTGGAGCTACAGTATCCGTTGGTGACTCTGTTTACCCTGGTCAAATTATAGCAACTTCTGATGGTAGTGGAACCTCTGCGGCGCACTTGCATTATTCATATAAACCCGATGGAGTAAATCGAGTGAATCCGTTGAACACAGTATTTAAAGGTATGGATTATGAATTTAAGAATTAAATCAAGCGTTTTAATATTTATATTTAGCTTGGCGTTTATTATCACAAACTCGAAAGCAGAGAGTTTAGCTCGGATTAATGAAGTCGCTATGGAGGTGCTTACTATAGTTGTTGAGCTAGATATTAAGTCACTCGATAAATATATTGTTAAGGATGACGAAAACTTTGTCTTTGAAAAGATCTGGGATACTGAGTCAAACAAAGTTATTTCTCTTACTGAAGTAATTCATAGTCATGAGATTTCAACAAGTATTCAAGTCGTAAAGATTGATAGTGGGAATTTCTTGTTTATTTACTTTGATCCTAATCTTGTTGGTTTTGAAGTTGATGAAAGTAACTATAAGCAACTTTTAGATAAGCCGAATATTGGTACAGTTTTATTTAATTCTGAAAAATGCAAAATAACTAATGTTAATACACATATGAAGGACAATGCGCCAGCTGAAAGTTTATATGATTGATTGATAAACGCGGTAAGTCGAGTTATTGTAGGTTGCGGTTACTGCGGTAAGTCGGGTTATTGGTAATTGCTCAAAAAGTGGGGGCATTTAGACTTTACGGTGAGTTTACTATGAATTCACATAGTTGGTATTTTTCCTAACTTTTTTATACGATCTTCTAAGTAATGCCAAAATGAAATACCATGACGCTGACAGGTTTTCTTAAGCGATAAAAATGTATCAAGAGAATCTCGACCA
>NZ_JBFDAH010000092.1:0-1833 GCF_040719265.1 Aliikangiella maris
TTCTACAGAAAAATTAAGTTTCCCGAATTCACGTTATAAAGAAGAATTGAATGATCATGTTAATTTGGCTGAAAAGGATTGAATGGTTCGACATTAATGTGGGAAATCACATTATACTTTTGAATATAGCAAGAATGGAGAGCTGGAAAGTAAAACGCATACGGATACCAGTAAAACGACTAGCTATCAATATGATGTGTTAGGTAATTTGATGCAGGTGGTTATTCCGGGTGATTCATCGAATACGACTATTGATTATATTATTGATGGCTCTGATAGACGCATTGGTAAAAAAGTGAACGACACATTAGTTCAAGGCTTTTTATATAGTGACCAACTGAATCCTATTGCAGAACTTGATAGCAATAATAATGTGGTGAGTCGATTTGTTTATGGGAGTAAAATTAATGTACCGGATTACTTTATTAAAGGCACTAAGACTTACCGTATTATTTCTAATCATTTAGGCAGCCCATTATTGGTGGTTGATATTGCTAATGGTGACGTAGTTCANTAGGCAGCCCATTATTGGTGGTTGATATTGCTAATGGTGACGTAGTTCAACAAATGGATTATGATGAGTTTGGTAATGTCACGTTGGATACGAATCCAGGATTTCAGCCGTTTGGTTTTGCTGGTGGTATTTATGATAGAGATACGGGGCTGACTCGGTTTGGGGCGAGGGATTATGATGCGAGTATTGGACGGTGGATGAGTAAGGATCCGATTCGGTTTGCGGGTGGGGATAGTAATATTTATGGGTATGTGGCTGCTGATCCGGTTAATTATTTTGATCCAACTGGTTTAGTTAGAATGGATGATCCAATGTATGGGATACCTCTAGAAGTTCAAGCTAAAATAAGAGAGAGAATTAAAAATGGTTGTGATTTATTTTCCTATTCTTATGGTTCTTTTGCTGGAGGTTCTGCAATAACGCCAGCAGGAGGTGTCGTCGGAGGGATGAATGGTCAATTTTTTAGTGATGGTAGTTCTGATGCTTATATTGTAAGTGGAGTAGGTTGGGGATGGGATATTGGTGGAACTGCTGAGTTTAATTTTGCATTTCATACAGGAGATGGAGGTGCAGGGAGTTGGAGTGGTCGATTTGATTCGTATAACTTTTCTTTTGGTGGTTTTACAGGATCTTTTTTCTGGGGAGGTGGTTGGTATGGTATATCAGGAGGAGTAACATCAGATGGGGTAGCTATTTCTCGCCAAATAACTGAATATACGCCAGTATTGGGTAGTTCAAGTATCCCTTCTTCATGTGAATGTGAATAATCCTGAAGGATTTTATTTTTAATTTAATTGAGATTAACTATGAAAGTAAAATTCGCAATATTTTTTGCGCTTATTATTATATTACTAATTATAGTTTTAGATGTTTACTTGGATTATAACAAGGCAAGAAACTTTGGTGCAAATGGTGTAGTTGTGGATATTAGTTGGAAATCTAAGAATCATGGTATGCCTTTGATATTAATCAAAGAACAAGGTGAATTAAAAAGCTTTAGTAGTGAACGTATTAGTTTAAAGGAAGGCCAACTTAATGTTGGCGATAGCTTTAATAAAAAATCTGGTTCAAAAAGCTGTTTA
Source organism: Aliikangiella maris (assembly GCF_040719265.1). Classification (NCBI taxonomy): domain Bacteria; kingdom Pseudomonadati; phylum Pseudomonadota; class Gammaproteobacteria; order Oceanospirillales; family Pleioneaceae; genus Aliikangiella; species Aliikangiella maris. Next base: position 1,597 of record NZ_JBFDAH010000092.1, read on the forward strand.
ATCAATATGAAAAAAATAGTTTGTGTTAAGTGAAATTATAAAAATATTAGGGGTCGGGTATATTTTACAATATATAAACACTTTATCATCAAGCTGGAAGGTATATCTACGGATTAAATTTAGGAGAAAAAGATCAAACATCTAATGCGGTCATTTATGGTTATTCAACAGCAGAGTTAAATAGTTTTACCACTGTAGAAACAGAACTGGAAAATGGTGATACCCAATTTGTCACCA
>NZ_JBFDAH010000093.1:0-1815 GCF_040719265.1 Aliikangiella maris
AAGGAAAATGTAAGCCAGTTCTGGTTCACCTTTGACATCACCGATTGATAATGCAGCCGTTTTAGCTTGCTCGCCGTTGTCGTTAGCGCTGATGAAAGCTTGATTAGTCGCCGCGTTATTATCAACAGCTAGTGAACCCGTTAATGCGTAAACTTGTCCGCTTGTACTGGTTAATGAGTTTTCAGTAACATCAGCATGTAAAATCATGCTGGTGCCATATACCGTTAATCCATTAATGGTTTGAGTGAAGTGAGTATGTGCTTTACCTAACTCATCAATCCACTGACGTCTAACGGTAAAGTCTTCGCTGCCTGAAACATGGTAGGCATCTTGTGAGGCTAAAATATTTTTTAATGAGTCAACGGCATTTTTTTGTGTTGTAGTACCCAGGTTTCCAGCAACATAATTAACAACACCACTGTTAGCAAATTTTTGTACCGTAATTTGTTCGCTGGCTGATACGCCAAGTGACATAGCTGCAAGTGATGCGCCAACAACCGCGGTAAGCGTTTTTATTTTAAATGTTTTTATCATGTAAGATCTCCTAAAAGACTCTTTATAGTAATGTGCTCGTATTTTTATTTAATATGCATGCTTATTGTTAAAGTTGCTTTAGAGACAAATAACAACTATTAATGATGAGGTGATCAGGCCCATGCAATTAATATATTCGTTTCAAGCGAAAGGAATAATACAAACAAATTTGTGCCGACACAATCCACAAGTGTATCGTGGTTCACAAAAAACAGCTGTAAATAATACCTGCGGAAATCTTGCTTTTTTACGCTTTATTTTTAGGTTTGTCTTGATTCGTAGCGTCAAAGAATTAATGTTACACTAAATAAAATATTGGTTCGAATAACCTTTATTTTTAAAGGTTATTTTGTTTTCTAAAATAAATATAAGTTTATAAAAATATTATATGACTTTTAGGTTTTTCTCAGTTTAAATTTTTTATATTTTGTTAGGCTTTTAACTTTGATAAACGGATCGATGAACGGCGTGGTTGTTCTTTGTTCATTTGTATTGTCCTCGCACGAATGATTGTTAATAAAGTGTCGTCAGTTAATGGTTTTTTGTGAACTTTAATTGAGATTAAACAAATTGCTAAATAAAGATCTTAGTAATTTCAATTTTCAAGTTGGCTGGTTTTTTGTTTTTATATTTCCTCTCAAATAAAATCAGTTATAAGTGCAATGTAAAATTGTCAAAAAGTAACTTTTTAAAAAGCTGGTTTCTATCCACATTAATCGTCATAACAAAGGAGAAGCGGAACTCTTCTCCTTTGCAGAGTGATGGCTTTAAAATCTCAAAACCATCATCACTTAATTGGCTTTCAGATTTAAGGTAATTCCTGATGTTGAAGAATAACCATAAAGACTAATATACCAAGTACCACTGGCGGGATTGTTCATTGTGCAAAGTTCACTATTCCCATTTTTGTATGGGCGACAGTCATAACTGTTTGATGTTGGTTGCGCGCCATGTCGAACATATAAGTCGGCATCACCAGTACCACCAGAAATTTCTACCGTCATCGTACTATAGCCTGAACCCAACTCTTGAGTGTAGTGCTGCCATTGTCCCTGCGAAACGGAAACATCATTGATTGTTTCGTTAATTGGATCATTACCACCAGGTGGTGGAGGCGGCGGAGGTGGAGGCGTGGTGCTGCCGGTGTAACTCCCTTTTAAGGTCACCCCAGAGAAATTGCTATAAGCTTTTAATCGCACATAATAGCGACCACCAGCTTGATTTAAGCTACAAGATTCTGCATTACCGCTTTTATAAGGACGACAATCATAAGTGGCATCG
>NZ_JBFDAH010000094.1:0-1804 GCF_040719265.1 Aliikangiella maris
CTCACGATTAAACATGGCATCTTTATAGCGATACCGAGTCGAATTTAAGCCGCCAACACCATCACTCTTGCGATGCTCTGCTACCGCATACATACTTGAAGAAAAGTTAAAGTATTTATTCTTATCCTCGCTGCTCAGCCCGTCATAATACCCCGTATCTCGCTCATAATAAGGATCACCCGCGATATCATAACGAGTACTACTTAGCGGACGATAGTCCCACTCATCCTTAACGCCTAAGCCATTTTGTACACTAGCCAGCATATCAACCGGCTCGTAACCATCGGCTTGTGATGAGGCGCCGCGATTACGCATAATATAAGCACCAAAATCTTTACCGGCTAATTCATTATCAATTTCCGTCAGTTCGCAGTTACCGTTGTAATGGTCACGACAACCATAAGTGAAAATGAAATCCTGCAAGCCATTGCCATAGGCATCAAAAGAGGCAACTTGAGTGGCAGACCCAATAATCGGCGTATTGACGACTTGGGCTGAAATAATACCGTCGGCATCTTCAATAAATTTAACAGCATTAAACTGAAAAATACTGTCATCAATATTTGGAATTGGTGGACCATATTCAATAGCCCCACCAGGCGCATTATCAACTACATCATACAGCTCATCACCACAGCGCCTTTCATAAACACCATTATCACGAACATCAAGACAAGCTTTCGCTAAATGCGTACCAGGAATAAGTAACTCTTGCTTACCATCAGCATTAAAATCATATGGACGGAAAGCCGCAGAATAACGCGGATAAATCTGTATTCCATGTATAGTTTCACCACCAGGGCCGCCAACCTCGCCACCTGTAACAATAGGCACACTTCTTAAATTTAAATGCCAATTCCCCATAAACGCACGCCACTCAGTAAAACTTCCCCCTTTATTGAGTCGATAACCAGTTAAACCTTCAACACTTATCCAATCTGATAAACCATCACCATTGATATCCATAAATAGATTAAAATAAACTGCTTCGGTCCTCGGTGGCCCAACAAAAATATTGGTAACATCAAAATAAACATTGCCTTGACTATCCAGCTTGGTTAGATAGAGATTACGCGGAATGGGGCTATCAACGGTAGTTTCTTCAGAATATGGTGTATTAGTTGATTCCAGAAAATCGGGGAGACCATTGCCATCCATATCACCTAGCATTTGAATGGAACTATCGCGATAGGCTTTATCAAAATCTCCTTCTATAGTATGGCTATATATTTGTTGGCCTGTACTAGTGTATGGAGATGCTGGGTTACCCGTATGTAAGTATAAATACAGCTCACCAGTTGATAAATCATTTCGAGCGAACTCATCATAGTATTCACTGCGCTCCATCACGATATCGGGCCATCCATCGCCATTGTAGTCAGCCATATCAACTATAAATTCCCGAGGCTGCAAACCTAAAGGGATATTAATTGTAAACCAGGTAACAGGACCAGCTTTGGTACTATAGGCTAATTCAAATGCGCCCAAATGAGTCCGCCACAAATCAGTACGACCATCTAGATTAAAGTCAGCATAAATACAGTTAGTCTGGTAAGTGGCCGGATTAATTTCACATGCCTTCGCAGTATCGTCATTATCTCCTTTATAATTACCTTCGGCATCAATATACCAGTCGCCCCAATCAGGCACCCCATCACCATTGCGATCCCCTCGCGAAGATAGCCAGTTAATGCTGCGAAGTGCTTGCCACTGAGGCTCATAGGTTCCATTGTGGTAGTAACCTATTTTTTTCATTTCAAATGATGGGGCGTTTTCTAGCCATTGAAATGAAGTGGCTGGTAAA
>NZ_JBFDAH010000095.1:0-1795 GCF_040719265.1 Aliikangiella maris
AGCTGTGCCTTCCAGGCAATATCGATAATGGTTTTGCTCAAGCCTTCTTGACGAATTTGTAGGTCATGAGAGATATTGGCTGGGTAGCGATAACAATGCGCCCCCTCGGTGGGTAATCGTCTTGCTCGACCATTACCGCATTTTGTAATACTGCCGACTTTTCGTCTGCCGCCGCTGGAGTGTTCGCCCGGAACTACCCCGACATAACTCATTAATTTTCTCGGGTGGTCGAATCGGGTTAAATCACCCAGCTCGGCGATGACACCCGCAGCAACCAATAAACGAACACCGCGCATGGCTTGAATCGCTTTAACAACAGGATAATAGCGCCAGCGTTTCACTTGGTGAACTAACTCGTTGTCCAGTCTTTCCAGTCTCGCTATTCGCTCAGTGACGGTTTGANCAATAGTTACAGACAGTCACTTTTCTACTCAAAGATTTTAAACAAGAACAACCAAAGCGTTGTGAGAGAGTCAGGCTTGATTATCATTAACTATGATTAAACGAATGGCAGAAATTGGCATTGTTTTTTGAAATTGCTGAATTAAGAGCAGCCGAAGCCGCCATCGGTGTGGCTAGCGAACCGTTTGGTTTTTATATTTTCATTTTAGACAGTGCTAAAAAGTTTCTGTAATTGTTTACTCCCTTGAATCCATTGCTGTTCTAGTTGCATCACCTTAGCTTTAATCGAATGAATACAACCAACAAATCGACCATAATTGGTACCGTAATGTTTAATCTGGCTGAGCCAGTGAGACTGATTGATATTCAACTCGGCTAATACCGATTGAATATGAGAAGGCATTACGGTTTTATTCGGATAAACAATATTTTTTCCTGTCCATTCGACCAGCTCAATATAATCTCTGAGTTTCAAATTTAAACAACGTGTTTTTATGTTTCCTGCCATTGAAATGACGGCCCGATTAAGTTGTTTAGCGGTCATTGTGTTAACCCGTTTTTTAATACTGGTGTGCTCACTGTTTTGCAACGACTCACTCATTCCTGCACGAATAGGGTTTAAATCCACATAAGCCATACAAGCGAGCGCAGCAGACTCATCCAGTAGTGCTTGTGAAGTAAATCGAGACTCCCAGAAATGTCCTTTACAACCGTCTTCTAAATTGGCTAATCGAGCCAAAGGTTCATTTAACCGTCGCATTAACCAGGATATATCCCCTAATCGTTTTCGATAGGTGGCTAATAAATCTTTATCATTAACAATCGCCTGTAAACGTAACTGGCGTTGTTGCTGGAATTCTGGTTTATCAAGTTTACCAGGAAAAACCTTTAACCAACGCTCTGCAACCGTTAAATCTGACCATTGCTCAGGGGCTTTAGGATTGGAGTAAACCACTAAGTGGTAATGATTACTCATTACAGCATAGGCGTAGACTTCAATGGCAAATATATCTGCCAATTGAAGAATACGGTTTTCAATCCATTGACGGCGATGTTCATAGTTAATCCCTGTCTCGGCATCAAATCCACAGAGAAAGCTTCGTCGTACACAGCGAGAGGTTAAGTGATAATAACCGGGATTTTCGGAGTCAATTTGTTGTTTTCTGGGAATAGCCATTTATCATCCTTGATAAATTGAAAGGAGAGTTATTGTTACAAATCGCAAGGTGTTATTGAATCAGTAATCGATGATAAAGCCATGCAGCAATTAACCGTTGAGTATGTAGTCGTCCCTGAAAAAAGAAAAACTCATCAATTTTCTCTCAAGGAAATGCACGTTGAAGCGCTTTTATCATTGAGTTTAACGCAACAAATCTCGTCAGGCGATTAAGCA
>NZ_JBFDAH010000096.1:0-1688 GCF_040719265.1 Aliikangiella maris
AACCTGGCCCAATGCATTGTAACCATAGGTATAAGTCCCACGCGGAATCACTAAGTTATCCAATCGGCTATTATTGGGCTTATAGTTAAAATCTAACTCCTGTAAATCAGGCCTGATAATTTTATCCAACTTGCGATCTTTATCATATTGATAAACCGTTTGCGGCTCGGTAATACCATCAACCACTGGCGGGGTATATTTATCGGCCTTGTTAACACTGTTGTAGTTAAAGTAATGTTTAGGTTGACCCGGCGGCTGGAGCCATTCTAAATTACCATTGGCATCAAATTGTTGATTTAACACACTGTTATCATGATAGGTAATTTGATTCACTCGACCCAAATCGTCATAGGCAAATGCTGTTGTTTGATTTTCAGCATTAACAATGGATGTTACTTTACCTTTACCTGCCGCTTCATAAATATAGGTTGTTATTCTGTCTCCAGCAGTAACCNTAAATCGTCATAGGCAAATGCCGTTGTTTGATTTTCAGCATTAACAATGGAAGTTACCTGACCTTTACCTGCCGCTTCATAAATATAGGTTGTTGTTCTATCTCCTACAGTAACCGTTTTAATACGCCCTCGATTATCATAAGCAAAACTCACAGGGGAAAGACCAACCACCTCGGCTGTATCTAATAATCCCGTTAAAGGATCGATCTGTTGAGTCACTACACGATTCTCAGCGGAGGTGACAGTACTTAACCCGGTCACATAGTTAGTGTGCACCGTTGCGGTATTACCATTTTGAGTTAGGCTAGTAGTTAACTCCCACATATCCGTATTATTGGCTGCATATTGCTTATCAATCGTAATACGACTAACCACATCATCTGAATAGGTTGATGTAATGGTTTTAGGAATTTCCAACAGCGTTTTTGGGTCAATGATTTTATCAATCACTGTGGTAACACCAAAACGAGTGGTGGTGGTTTTCAGTTCATCTTTTTGTTTAATCAACGTTGAAGAAACAGTACTTCTTCCTGTGGTGACAAATTGGGTATCACCATTTTCCAGTTCTGTTTCTACAGTGGTAAAACTATTTAACTCTGCTGTTGAATAACCATAAATGACCGCATTAGATGTTTGATCTTTTTTTCCTAAATTTAATCCGTAGATATACCTTCCAGCTTGATGATAAAGTGTTTATATATTGTAAAATAAACCCGACCCCTTATATTTTATTCGTGCAGTAATTGCTCAAAAAGCGGGGGCATTATGTAAGCAATCGATCACAAGAAAATCAGAAAAAGATCAATTTAATTGGCGAAAATCGATCACATTTAAAAGATTCAGTTAATGGCATAATAAAAAGCATGAGTTATTTAACTGATGGTAATACAGATAGCCGGAAATTAGTCTTTCTAAAAGATGGCAAGATAAGTATTCCCCATGATTTAGCCCCTCGATATGGTAGCAGTTTGTTGGAACATCGCCTGTTTAATATAATCGAAGTTTTACANCCGGAAATTAGTCTTTCTAAAAGATGGCAAGATAAGTATTCCCCATGATTTAGCCCCTCGATATGGTAGCAGTTTGTTGGAACATCGCCTGTTTAATATAATCGAAGTTTTACAAGAGATGGCACAACGTTATTATGATGAGTGTCAGTTACTCAAGTCAGAAAATGCACGGCTAACCAGAAGGCCTGAAAGGCCGAAGCTAAAACCGAGCTTGATTGCCTCG
>NZ_JBFDAH010000097.1:0-1669 GCF_040719265.1 Aliikangiella maris
ATCGCCTGACGAGATTTGTTGCGTTAAACTCAATGATAAAAGCGCTTCAACGTGCATTTCCTTGAGAGAAAATTGATGAGTTTTTCTTTTTTCAGGGACGACTACTTATTTTTCCAAAGGTGGATTTGACGAAGCTCAAGTATGTTTAACTGACCAGGTACGACCTTGCAGATTCGTTTTGCGGTTCATTTGTCGAGAACTTTTGGCTTATCAATTCTGAAAAAACTGTGGGTTTTTATTCTTCTGATGTGATGGATGTTCAAATAATCACTAATAAAATTAATGTTAGGTGGTGAAATTTTATCTATAATATTTATCATTGTCTGCTTTGTAATGCCGTATTTACCATCAAGTTGTTGCAATGAGTAAAATCCAAACTATCAATTTAAAAAAAGTTGAACTTAAATTTTCAGATACCGAAGATCCTGTTGCACAACGAACTAGTTGGGAGCCCGCTAATAGAGGTGGGGCAAATTTTAAAGCCCAACAGATGATTGAGGAAAATCAAAAAATTATTATCAAAAAATCTGTTGGAGCTATCATATTTTATTTGGTTTTTGCGATACCTGGTGCTTTAGCGGTTGTCATTCTTGCGCCTTATCTATTCATCAGTGGTGAAATTGTTCCTGGTATCTTCGCCATAGTTTGGGGAGCGATATTTGGTGGCGCTGGATTTTTGATGCTGCTAGGTGATAAAAATATGACTTTTGATAAGGCAAAAGGTGTTTATTTTCGTGGTCAGCCTCGTAATGAAATGATTACTGAAGATAAAAGTGTTCAGGGTAGCCTCAAAGATATTTATGCCATTCAGCTAATCAGCGAGCGGATTCGATCAACATCAAGCCAGGGAGGTTCATCGACTTATACCAGTTATGAATTAAATTTGGTACTTAGAGATGGTAGTCGAGTGAATGTGATGGATCATGGTAAAGAGGTTGCCATCGATGATGCAGCCAAAGCATTGGCAAAATTTCTAAATGTTCCCGTATGGAAAGGGCAATTTTAGTTGGTTTAGCGGCTTAGTCTACGTCTACATAGCGGTTTGCGAGCAATAAGTCGCATGCATTACAGTTAAACGGTATTTGATAAAAGTCCACAAGGTGGCAAATAATTCTACTGTTACAATTCTATCGTTACCAGACCATTGAAACTCTAGGGGGATCTCGCGTTATAATCGGTGAGTTTTCCAAATAATAAGAGTCAATATTTATGTTAGAAGAAGCTATTGTTCGTTATTTTCATTTCTTGGGGATTTTGGTTTTAGTGAGTGCTTTGGTCTGTCAGCATTTGCTCATGGCTAAAGAAATTACGCCAGCACAGTTAAAACGCATCATATTAATTGATAGAATCTATGGCGTTGGGGCACTTATTGTTTTAAGTGCAGGATTAATCCTTTGGTTTAGTGTCGGTAAACCTCCGTCTTTTTACTCAGGAAATTTTGTTTTTCATATTAAGTTTACCCTGTTCTTGTTAGCCGCACTAATTTCAGCTATTCCCACCATTTTTTATTTAAAACAGCAAAAGAGTACTCAAAATATTATTGTTCCCAAATCGATAATTAGTCGTCCCTGAAAAACAGCTTAACACTCTGAAATTTAATAAAAAATCTCTAATTAATAACTCACTTTTCGACCAGAAATGTTAAAATACGCCATCACTTCCTGGTCGA
>NZ_JBFDAH010000098.1:0-1641 GCF_040719265.1 Aliikangiella maris
CTGTTGAATAACCATAAGTGACCGCATTAGATGTTTGATCTTTTTCTCCTAAATTTAATCCGTAGATATACCTTTCAGCTTGATGATAAAGTGTTTATATATTGTAAAATACACCCGACCCCTTATGTTTTTTTTAAGTTATACGAAACCTGACTCATTGTGAACTAAACAGGATTAGATTAAAAAGTAAAAAAAGTGGCTAAAATATTTTAACCAGGTAATTCTTATTGCTTGACATATTGGCGGTGTCCATATATGTCTATTATTAAATTTTTTCCTTCAAAAAAATATTTTTTAAGTTTGGGATATCTAATCTTTTTTTTATAAGTTATGGGTGTCCTCACTCAGCGTTTTTGGGGGTTATTTTCTTGTACGTCCTATGATATAAGCTTCTCCATCATACGCACCCACAATTACTTCGGTAATTGACAATACATCTTTTTCCAGTTTGAAATCAGATTGTGTTTTAGTTTTACTACGAAATTTTTCTTTAACCTGAACAACAAGGCACACAAAATGCCAACTAACTTTAGCGGCAAAAATCACTTTCCTTACATCTTCCACCGAAGCTGTATTTTCCCTGTTTAAAACGTGCAATACTCCATTGCCGTATTTTAGTGCAGTATTATTGTTATCCAATAATTCATTGTCAGAGGCCATAACATCATCAATGATACAGTAAGAACTATCTCCTAACATCGACTGGTATATGTAATTTGAAAGCCAATCGCTAGTATCTTTTACTTTTTCATATTTGGATGTTAAACTTTTCCTTGGGCTTACGATTCCACCAGAACTATAACTTTCTAACTTATTAGTGCTTGTCTCTTTAGGTAAATACGTATTAGCAGCTTCAAATGGAGTATCTTTAGCGAATTTGCATACGGGACTGTCATAAGATAAAACATCTTTAACATAGTCTATTGCGGAGTCAGGTAATTTATACTCAATCATAGTTTAACCTTTGGGTTTAATCGTGCCATCTGGATTAATTCTCCATCCAGGTCCTTTTCTATCATTAAAATCCCAGTGAGGCCCAACAGGAGGAGCATGATTTAAATCTGGGTGTATACTCTCTGGGCCATTAGGGTTTTTGTAACCACCTCTTTCTCCTCCCTGAGGTGGCTGCCCATGCCAAGGCCACTCAGCTCCATCTTGGCCTATTGGATTTTGGCCAGGATTATCAAAATCAAATTCAGGTACATTACCAGGCTTTGAACAGCTTTCGTCACCAGCCTCTTCATTTAACGATCCCCAAAGTTCCCAACCAGCCCAGCCTAAAGCAGCCCCAACGCCGAAACCAATCGCAGCTCCAACAGGCCCACCAACAGCAAAACCAATTCCAGCCCCTGCAGTCATAGTGGTCAATCCATTAGGATCAATCCCATTCACCGGATCACTAAACACATACCCATAAATATTTGAGTCTCCACCCGCAAATCCTATCGGGTCCTTACTCGTCCATCGCCCAGCTTGTGGATCATAATCCCTCGCCCCAAACCGAGTCAGCCCCGTATCTCTATCATAAATACCTGTGATTTCCCACATTAATGTCGAACCATTCAATCCTTTTCAGCCAAATTAACATCATCACTCAATTCTTCTTTATAACGTGAATTCGGGAAACTTAATTTTTCTGTA
>NZ_JBFDAH010000099.1:0-1615 GCF_040719265.1 Aliikangiella maris
TAAGTCTGCTGGAGCTAAAGTCACCCACTCCGCAGCTTCAAGCTTCCCAATAATAATTACTAAAAACATAAATATATATTTTTTCATACGCTTCCTTTTTGAATTAACGCCAAATTGAGACGCGCGAACTACGCGTCGCTTGGAGCAGATTGTTAGCATTTAATATTTATGATGGCTGGTCAGAAATTGATTTTTCTCTAATAAGTAACTGGCCATTATTTACTTTTAGTTTATAAAATCCCTCGCTCAAATTAATAAAAAAGTGATATGACAATTCTTCAATTTTATTGTTTGAGTTAAGAGTTACATTATAAAAACAATCTTCGTTTGTCTTGCACCCCTCTGTTAAAGCCCATTTATTAAATGTTTTATCATACCAGCCATATTTCATGACTTTATCATTTATTACCGTATAAATTCCTTCTTGAGAATCACTGCAATTATTTTCAATAATCCATACTTTTTCGTTATGGTAAATTACAACGCAAGATAAATTCTCGGTATTAACAATATTTTTAATAATTTGTGGTAAATCAGAAGATTTATATATTGATAGTTTTATTGCTTCATTCTTGCAGCCATACAATACGGAAACTGCCAATAATAAAATTAGGATTTTTTTCATGGCTACGCTCTCAAAATATATTATTAATTAATGGTTTAGGATCAACCTGTACGCCATGCCTTTTAATCTCGATATGCACATGATTTGTAATACCTGGATATTTTGTTGTAAGTGCTTGTGCATTACCAATTTTCTCGCCTGGAGTGACAGATTTATTGATAACTCCTGGAGCAGGGCTAAGATAGAATATTTTTACTTCAATACCAGTATGTGCGCCTGATCCATTTATCAATAATCCAGTGAATTTCAAATCATTGGCGTATGGATATGAAATCCTAATAATTTTTCCTTCAATCGGTGATAATATATCTTGTCCGGGGTTGGCTGTAATATCCAAACCAAAGTGTTGCCGTTTGCCTCGCGATGCGCCGTACTGGCCACCGCCCCATTTGTCTTTTTTTCTAACTTTTCCGTTTTTTACAGGATTTTCTATTTTTACTTGAGTATTCATAATTAACTCCTTTTATTTATGCTAACGCTATGCTGAACAACTTGTTTGTTCCAGCATCTGGTTAACATTTCTCAATGTTATTTAATTAAATCAATATATGTAGCTTCTCTACAATTATCATCTGTCGGATTATATATCCTAACCTTTTTGGAGCCCGTTGAATACGCTAGTAATGCGGTAGAATATAATCTATTAAAGAATTCTGCAGAAGGTGCTTTCGAGCGTGGAAAAATAATATGCTGATTTGTACACGGGCCACTACCTCCAGAAACAGTGATAAAAAAATTGTCTGTTTTTCCGTCGGATGAATTACCTATTCTAGTAATTTCTGCATCTTTCACTAGTTCACCAGAAAAACAATTACCACTAGTTAGTAGTAATAAAATACCTAAAGATTTATAAATTTTCATATGCTAATTCCTTAATGTTAACGCCAAATTGTATTGTGCGCTTTCCGCATCAACCACCAATTTCTTGTTAATTTCTATGGCATAAGCATAAAGCTTTTTGCTAATGGATAGTCATTAGAGCATCCGTCA